>NZ_RAWP01000096.1:0-40484 GCF_003668935.1 Corallococcus sp. AB032C
CCCGCGGGGTCGGGCCCCCCACCGTGCGCGTCCCTACCCATCCCTATCGCGGCAGGCTGACATGGCCAGGGCCCCCCTGTCCCGCTCCGTCACGCCCGCTCCCCCACCAGGGGGCCCGGAGCCCACGCCTCTCCTACTTGTCGCGATCACTCAGCCCCTCGCTCCTCCTCCAGGGTGCCGAGCGAAGGAAAGCGTCGTGAGTGAGGTTCTCCGACGGGTGGCCCGGCGCGGTGAGGGACTCATAGGGGTCGATTGTCGCCTTGGACCGCGAGACGTACGTTCGACGGAATGGGAACGGTGGCCCCATGCGGCCCCGGGCTCCTGGCGGACGCAGTGGCGGGGCCCACCTCGACGACGGCTTGGGAGAAGGCATGGATACGCTGACCCCTCAGGAGCGCAGCGAGCGCATGTCGCGAGTGAAGGGGCGAAACACGAAGCCTGAACTCGTTGTCCGCCGTCTCGTCACCGCGTTAGGACACCGCTACCGACTTCACTACGGCAAGGTGCCAGGGAAGCCCGATCTCGCGTTTCCTGGTCGGCGCAAGGCCATCTTCGTACACGGTTGCTTCTGGCACCGGCATCCTGATCCCACCTGTCCCCTCGCGCGACTTCCCAAGTCCCGCCTCGACTTCTGGCTCCCCAAGCTGGAAGCGAACCGGGAACGCGATCTGGCGAAGCGCGCGCAGCTTGAGGCCCTGGGATGGTCGGTCATTGAAATCTGGGAGTGTGAGCTGACCCGCGCGCCAGAGCAGCTGACCGAACGGATCATGGATTTCCTGGGGCCGTCCCAGTCCGCCATGAAGCACCTTCCCCCGGATCGCGACGAAGCTCCTGCGGCTGGTCCGTGAGCCCAAGCTGTAGCACCGCGCGAACTGGATCACGTCGTGAACACGGGTGCACTAACTAGTGCGCTCCACACACTAGTTAATGGCGTGACCTGGGGTTCCGCGGTACCACGCCTCATGCATCGCGGGCTTCTTCGTCAGCCCGACCTTGTATGGACCCACGCATGGACTCGATTGAACTGTTCACGGGCGCGGGTGGCCTGGCATTGGGAACGCACCTGGCGGGCTTCCACCATCGTGGTCTGATGGAGTGGAACGACGATGCGTGCGACACTCTGCGACGCAACGCGAAGTTGAACGCCCTGCCCGGCATCAGCGGCTGGCGGGTGCATCAGACCGACGTACGGATGATGCCCTTCGACCTCTTCGGAGACGTGGACCTCGTCGCGGGTGGCCCTCCGTGCCAGCCCTTCAGCCTTGGCGGTAAGCACCGCGCCCAGGACGACAGCCGGAACATGTTCCCTGAGTTCGTCCGCGCCGTCCGCGAGTTGCAGCCACGCGCGTTCATCCTGGAGAACGTGAAGGGGCTGTTGCGGCAGAGCTTCAGCAACTACTTCGAGTACATCAAGCTCCAGTTGGAGTACCCGACCGTCACCAAGAAGCGCGACGAGGAGTGGACCGACCATCGCAACCGCTTGGAAGAGGTGCGGACGAAGGGTCGCAAACCGGAGTTGAAGTACAACGTGGTCTCCGAGTTGCTGAACGCCGCCGACTACGGGATTCCTCAGACTCGCGAACGCGTCTTCGTTGTAGGCTTCCGTGCCGACACGGAACTGGAGTGGCACTTTCCGGAACCGACACACAGCATGGATGCACTGAAGTGGGACCAGTACATCACCAAGGAATACTGGAAGCGCCATCGGCTACGCGCGCCGAAAAACGAGCCGGTCAGATTGGGAGTGAAGCTGAGTGACCTGGCGCAGGATGGACCCTTCAAGACAAAGCCATGGCTCACGGTACGCGATGCCATCGCGGGCCTTCCCGACCCCATAGTGGGTCGCGACGCGAAGGACTTCAGCAACCACCGCCTCAACCCGGGCGCAAGGGTCTATCCTGGGCACACGGGCAGTCCTATCGATCTGCCATCGAAGACGTTGAAGGCAGGCGTCCACGGAGTGCCTGGCGGCGAGAACATGATTGCGTATCCGGATGGTTCGGTCCGGTACCTCACGGTTCGGGAGGCCGCGCGCATCCAGACCTTCCCCGACACTTGGCTTTTCGAGGGGTCCTGGTCGGAAGCGATGCGGCAGTTGGGCAACGCAGTCCCAGTGGAACTCGCCTCGGTCGTAGCCAGGAGCGTGGCGGCGAAGCTTAAAGGCGGCGATGGGCACTAAGAAGGACAACCCACTCCACCATACGAACCGGATGCAGAGCATCAGGAGTTGCGGCCCAAGAGCCCTACCCTAAACACTGGACCCGAGGTTCTCTCCCAACAGGGCAAATGCCCTGACCTGCAGCCCAGCTGGGGAAGAACTTTCTAGACTCGCGGCGGAGACAGGTTGAGATGGCTCTGTGAGCGCACGAGCCAAAAAGTCCACCAAAGCGAAGCCCGAGGTCATTCTTCACGATGGCCTCCAGCAACTCCGTGCGCAGTTCGATTCACTCTCTGCATCTCTCTTGGAGCCTGACAGGACTCGCTTAAGAGGGAAGTTGATCACACCTCTCAGCGAGTTCACCGCTCGGGTCAACGCTCTAGATCCCATCAAAGAGCCCGTTCGAATGTTCGACCCGGCGCTCCCGTCGACTGCGGGTCGACTGGTCGCCCTCGCGCTTCTCGCACAGCCCAGGTACCCACTCGCTGACGTTGCTCGTGCCTATGGATCAGGCGTCTATGCGATCTATTACACAGGCAGTCATCCTGCCTACCTAGCCATCAGTCGAACAGAAACACCTATCTATGTTGGTAAAGCGGATCCGCAGTCCAGTGAAGCGGATACTCCGCGCGAGCAAGGGACTCGTCTCTCCGACAGGTTGAGGGACCATCGAAAGTCCATTCGAACCGTGGAGAAATACGCCGAGACGAAATCGCTTCCGAATCCACTGCGGATTAGTGATTTCGAGTACCGCCGACTGGTCGTCGCAAGCAATGCGCAGATGGCCGCCGAGAGATACCTCATCACTATTTTCAAGCCTGCATGGAACGATGAACTCAAAATATGCTGGGGGATCAGTAAGCATGGCGACTCGGCAAAGACGCGTGCGAACAGGCGCTCACCTTGGGACACGATGCATCCAGGCAGGCTTTGGGCGCTCTCCGATAAGTTATTAGACAAGAAGAGCGAGAATGAGATCCTGCAGCACCTAAGTAAGCATTTGGAAGCAAACGCCCCGCTCATGAACCAACAACAAATCATGAGCCAGTTCCTAAGCGAGTTCATTCAGGAACCGCCCACGCGCACTGACGATGCGCCGGCCACCAACCCGCTGCAAGACCAGGAATGAAGGCTGGCGGCGTGAACACCCTGAGGACCCACCCCAGGCTTTCGACGATCTCAGCTCAATCCCATCTCAGTGCACCGGCGCGGGCCGCGACGCCGGGAGCTCCGGACGCGCGGGAGGCGCAGGAGACACGGCGGGCGCCTGGAGGGACACCGCCAGGGCGGGCATGCGCTTCAGCACGTTGCCGGTGATGAGCCGCATGTCCCGGCCGCCCTTGGTGAAGAAGGTGTAGCCCCAGTTCAGCATCACGGAGGCGCGGTTGCGGAAGCCGATGAGGTAGGCGATGTGCACGCCCGCCCAGACGCACCACGCGGGAAACCCCGACATGCGCCACTTGTCGAAGAGCAACCCCACCGCGTAGCCGCGGCCAATCACCGCGAAGCTGCCCTTGTCGTGGTAGCGGAACGCGCGCAGCGGCTTGTTCGCCAGGCGGCAGCGGATGGTCTTCGCCACGTGCCGCCCCATCTGCATCGCCGCCGGCGCGATGCCCGGCACCGGCTTGCCGTGCTGCTCCACCGCCGCCACGTCGCCAATCACATACACGTCACTCAAGCCCGGCGCCGTGAGCAGCGGCGTCACCTGCACCCGCCCCGCGCGGTCCAGCGGCACCTCCAGCGAGCGCACCAGCGGCGACGCCGCCACGCCCGCCCCCCACAGCACCGTGCGCGTGGCGATGCGCTCATCCCCGAACGTCACGCCCTCCGCGTCGATGTCCGTCACCATGGCCCCGGTGCGCACCTCGACGTGCAGCGCCTCCAGGTCGCGCTTCGCCCGCTCCGACAGCGACTCCGGATAGGTGTTCAGCACGCGCGGCAGCCCCTCCAGCAGCACCACCCGCGCCTCGCGCGTGTCGATGCGCCGGAAGTCCTTCGGCATCGCATGCCGCGTCATGTACGAGAGCGCTCCTGCCAGCTCCACGCCCGTGGGCCCCGCACCGATGATGACGAAGGTCATCCACTGACGCTGGCGCACGGGGTCGGACTCGCGCTCCGCGGCCTCGAAGGCCGACAGCACGCGCTCACGGATGCGCACCGCGTCCTCCAGCGTCTTCAGGCCGGGCGCAACCTCCGCCCACTCCGGGTGCTTGAAGTACGAGTGAGACGCGCCCGTGGCCAGCACCAGCGAGTCGTAGGGAATCTCCCCGCCCTCCACGGCGAGCACCTTGCGGTGCGTGTCCACCGACTTCGCGTCCGCGAGCAGCACCTCCGTGTTGCGCGAATGCAGCACGGTGCGGATGGGAGCGGAGATGTCCGACGGGTTCAGCACCGCCGTCGCCACCTGGTACAGCAGCGGCTGGAAGAGGTGGTGGTTGTAGCGGTCCACCACCGTCACCCGCACGTTGCGAGCCTTGCCCAGGGCCTTCGCGGCCTGAAGCCCGCCGAAGCCCGCTCCCACGATGACCACGTGATGCCTGCTGTCCCGAACGCGTTCCATGGCGGACAAGGTGCGGACGCATGACGCGCCCGGCCAGCATCCGCTGTCCCTTGGCTGCCCGGCGGCTCGGGAACGGATGCCCGGCCGCTCCACGGCCAGGCTCCCAGAATCCATCCGCCGTGGCTTAGCCCGCCTTGGCGGTGCCCTTCGTCTGGTGCCAGGCGGCGAGCACTTCCTTCTCACGCTCGGCGGACAGACCCGCGCGCAGCTTCTCCTGGCGGTCCGGCGGCAGCGCGTGGAACCAGGTCAGCGTGTCACGCACGGTGTCCGCGAGCGACCGGGTGACGAGCCCTGCCTGCGTGGCCTTGGTGATGCTCACCGCGCCGATGCCGCCCTCCGGCCCGGTGCGCGGCACCCACGCGGGCATGTCCCCGAAGGCCGTCACCTTCTGCTGATCCAGGAACGCGCTGTCCACCCAGGTGAAGCGCGCGTCGCTCCCGGTCGCCTCGCGCAAGGTCTCCAGCATGCCCTTCATCTTCATGGGCTGGACCGGGCCGGTGACGTTGAAGATGCCCATGCTGCGGCGCTCCACGTTCCGGATGATGAACGCGGCCAGGTCGCGTGCGTCGATGACCTGCACAGGGTCCTCGCCGTCGCCGGGGGCCAGCACCTCGCCGCCCTTCGCCACGCGCAGCGGCCAGTAGGTGAAGCGGTCGGAGCCGTCATCCGGACCCACGATGAGGCCCGGGCGGATGTTGAGCGTGCGGCCGGGCAGCGCCGTCTCCGCGGCCTTCTCGCAGAGCGCCTTGAGCGGGCCGTAGCTCGTCTCGCCCACCTCCTCCGTGGTCTCGTCGGGGATGGTGCCCACTGCGTCGGACTCGTTGAGGTTGCTCTTCGTCATCTCCTTGTAGACGGAGATGCTGGAGATGAAGACGTACTGCTCCACGTTGGGCGCGAGCAGCTCCGCGGACGCCTTCACGATGCGCGGCACGTAGCCGGACGTGTCGATGACCGCGTCCCACTTGCGGCCCGCCAGCGCCTTCAGGCCCTCGCCCTTGTCGGGGTCGCGGTCGCCCTGGAGCTTCTCCACGTCCGGGAAGAGGCCCGGGTTGGACTTGCCGCGGTTGAAGAGCGTGAGCGTGTGGCCGCGCGCCTGCGCCACCTGCACCAGCGCGGGGCCCAGGAACCGGGTGCCGCCCAGGATGAGGATGTTCAGGGGCTTGCCCGGGGTGGTGTCCTTGTCATCAGTCGCCGAGCCTGGGCCCGCCTTGGGGGACGACGCACAGCCCAACACCTGGACCGCGCCCAGCGCGGCCGCTGCTTGAATCACGCCTCTTCGGGTCAGCTTCATGCCGTGGTTCCTCCAGGAAGGGTCGTCTGCGGGATGGTTTCAGCGGCGCGCGTGCGTTGCTGGCGCGCCAGGTACAGGGCTACCGCGAGCCACAGCGCGGCCACGGGCACGGCCGCCAGCGACAGGCCCGTCATGCCCAGCCCCAACGCGGTGAGCCCACCCTGCAGCCACGCGCTCAGCGTGTCACTGCCGCGGTACACCACCGTGTCGATGAAGCTCTTGGACTTGTAGCGGGCCTCGCGGTCCACCGTGGTGAACAGGATTTCGCGCGACGGACGCTCCAGCGCGTAATGGCTCGCGCCCCGCAGCGACTTCACGGCGATGAGCACCGTCAGCACCGGCGCGAACGCGAGCACCCCAAAGCCCACCAGCGTGAGCACCGGCGCCACCGCCATGGCCACGCCCAATCCCAGACGCGAGATGACCCGCCCGGTGACGAGCGTCTGGATGGCCAGCGTCAGCACCTGCACCCAGAAGTCGATGTCCGCGAACGCCGCCGTGCGCGACGCGGCGTCCTTCGCCAGGGACGCGACCAACTGCACCTCCTGGTAGTACAGGAACGTGGAGGTCGCCGCGTACAGCAGCACCTGCATCCCCAGCGCGAGCAGGAACGGCGACGTCACCAGAAGCCGCAGCCCCGCGAGCATCCCGCCGCCCACCGGCCCCTCGCGCGTGGCGGGCTGGTGCTGCACGTCCCTCGCCCAGTGGCCCAGGCGGCGCACGCACTGCGCGCTCACCTCCAGCATCACCGCGGACACGAGGATGAGGTTCACCGGCCCCACCGGCTCAGCAAGCCTGCCCACCAGGAACGGACCGACAATCATCCCCGTGGTGCCACCCGCGGCGATGAAGCCGAAGAGCCGCTTGCCCTGGTCGCTGGCGAACACGTCCGCCATGAAGCTCCAGAAGATGGAGACGACGAACAGGTTGTAGACGCTCAGCCAGACGTAGAAGGCGCGCGCCACGGACTCCTTCGCCACGCCCCACTTGAGCAGCGCGAAGAAGACCAGCAGGTTCAAGAGGAAGAAGCGGTAGACGCGCGGCACCACCACCCGCCGGGGGTAGCGCGCCACCAGCGCGGAGAAGGCCGGCACCGCCAGCAGCATCACGACGAAGGTGACGGTGAAGAGCCAGGGCAGGTGCTTCACGTCCCCGGCGGTGCCCATCTCGTTGCGGATGGGCCGCAGGATGGCGTAGCCGCACATCAGCGTGAAGAAGTAGACGAACGCCCCGAGGACCGCGCCTACCTCCTCGTCACGGACGTCCACGAAGCGCTTGAGCATGATGGCGGCGCCCTCAACGCCACGGCTGGCAGGCTATTCCCTGTCTGCCAGCCTGTGGAGGAAAGTGGCTACCGGGCCGTGAGGATTTCACGCACGGTGGCCTCCACGCGAGGCATCGCCTCCTCGATTTCGGCGACGGAGGTGGCGCCCACGGAGAGGCGGAACCAGCCGGTGTCCTCCTGAAGGCCGAACGCCTGGAAGGGCACCACGGCGAAGCGGGCCTTCTCCAGCAGGCGCTTGCGGATGGCGTCGTTGGTGGCGAGGCCGTCCTTGCCCACCACGTCGAAGCGCACGGTGAGGTAGATGGCGCCCTGCGGCGCGATGGCGTCCACCGGCAGGCCCGCGTCCTTCATGCGCTGGAAGCCCTTGTAGAGGGCCTCCAGGCGCTGGTCGACGCGCTGGCGCATCGTCGTCAGGAAGGACTCGGTGGCGGGGACATCGTCCAGGTAGCGCGCGGTGGCGACCTGTTCGGCCTTGGGGGCCCAGGCGCCCACGTGGCCCAGCACGTCGCGCATGCGGGAGATGATGGTGGGCGCGCCCACGCCCCAGCCCACGCGCACGCCGGTGGCGGCGAAGGCCTTGCTGATGCCGTCCACGAACACGGTGTACGGCGCCATCTCCGGCACCAGCTCCACGGGCGTGACGTGCTTCTTGCCGAAGGTCAGCACCCAGTAGATGTGGTCGTACATCAGGATGAGAGGCTTCTGGCCGCGGCCCTCACGCGCGCGGTTCTCCTCGACGATGCGCTGGCAGATGGCGCGCAGGGCCTCCGGGTCCAGCATGGTGCCGGTGGGGTTGAGCGGGCTGCACAGGCAGAGCAGGCGCGCGGACGACAGGTGCGGCTCCAGCTGCGCCAGCGTGGGCATGAAGCCCGCCGATGCCTCCGTGGTCACCACCACGCTCTTCGCGCCCAGCATGTGGGCGTAGTGGTTGTTGTTCCACGACGGCACCGGGTAGACGACGACGTCCCCCGGGTCGAGCACCGCGCGGAAGATGGCGTAGATGACGGGCCGCGCGCCGCCCGCGATGACGATGCCCTCCAGCGGGTACTTCAGCCCCAGGGAGCGCTCGTAGAAGCGCTGCACGGCCTGGCGCAGCTCCAGCACGCCGTCGGACGGCGGGTAGTTCGTCTCACCGCCCTGGAGCGCGGCGCCAATCTGGTCGCGCAGGCCGTCCGGGACGGGGAACTCCTTCGGGTTGAAGTCCCCCACGGTGAGGTTGCACACCTTGCTGCCCTTGGCCACGAGCTCGCGAATCTCCGCGGCGATGCGGAGGATTTCACTGCCCACGAGCCCACGCACCATGGTGCTCACGGTGGTGTCATCGCGAGAGGGACGCGGGAGGGAGGTCAGGTCAATGGCCATGGTGCGGATCTCTCCAGTGCACGAAGGGGGGCCGGGGGGACGCGGCCGGGCGGAACCTATACGCAACGGCGCTGGGAAGGCGCATCTTCCATGGTCCTGGGGCACGCGGTGTGCGAGGACTCGGGAAGTCCCCGGCTGACGGGGTTTGACGGGAGGAACCGGATGCGCCTGCGACAGGGAATGTACGTGCTGGGAGTGGCGGTGGGACTGCTGGGCCAGGGCTGCCAGAAGCAGGAGCCCCAGGCCGTCCCCATGGACGTACCGGCCGCGAATCCGCCCGCCAACACCCTGCCGCGCGAGGGCCCGGCCGCCACCGCCCCGGTGGTGCACCAGGTGCTGGACGTGAAGGAAGACGCGGGCAGGCCGGCGTCCACGGCGGAGGCAGCGCCGGACTCCGGGAGCGCGGCGGACGCGGCGTGGACGACGGCGACGGTCCAGAAGCCGCGCGGCGAGCCCCCGTCCATCACGCTGCGCTCGGTGCGCACGGGGACGCACGCGGACTACGACCGCACGGTGTTCGAGTTCGACGGGCCGCGCCTGCCGGGCTACCAGCTGGGGTACGTGAAGACGCCGGTGCAGCAGTGCGGCTCCGGCGATGACGTGAAGACGCCGGGAGAGGCCGCGTTGGAGGTGCGCTTCACGCTGGCGCGGGCGCACGACGACCAGGGGCAGGCCACGGTGGCGCAGCGCACGCTCAAGCCCGCGCTGCCGACCCTGCTGGGGCTGGAGCGCGTGTGCGACTTCGAGGGCGAGGTGACGTGGGTGCTGGGCACCGCGCGCCGCGCCCCGTTCCGCGTGCTGGAGCTGAAGGACCCCACGCGCCTCGTGCTGGACGTCCAGCACTGAGGCGCAAGGGAGTCGGCTACTTCTTGGGAGGCTGGGCGCGCTTCTTCGCGATGAGGTCGCGCGCGTCCTTCTCCGATTCGGCGAAGTCCACGTCCACCGTCCACTTGCCGGTGAAGTACAGGGCGAGCATCAGCGCCTTCGCGCCCGCGCGCTGGAGCGGGCCCGTGCCCAGGTAGACGTGGCCACGGAACCACTCGGCCTTCGCCTGCGCCACCAGCAGCTCGCGCGAGTCCTTCTCGATGCTGGAGGTGGACACGTCGGAGATGACGAACACCGGTCCGTTCTTCGAAACCTCCTGACAGATTTCCAGCACCTTCTTCGAGTCCTCCAGCTTCGAGGGCCCGTTGAACTTCATCACCAACAGGTCCGGCGCCTCGAAGTACGCGCGATGCGCCCCGAACTCCCACTCACGATGATTCGCCACGCGGTCCCTGCCTCACACGATGAAGAATTGCGCAGCCCCGATAGCATCGAGAACGAGGATTTCCAAGGAGAGTGCGGAGTCCCGCGCTGTGTGAAGTGAAGCCGCCTGAGGGTGACAGCGACCGCTCAAGTCGGGTCGTGCGCGACGTCTGTCCTTGCTGACCCGGGTCGAGCACGGGCGCGGTAGGAGGAAGGCGTGACGCCGAAGCGAGTACGGAATCGGCGGATAAATTCAGACAGGTCGCCAAAGCCACACGCGAAGGCGACGTCCGCGATGCGCTCACGGTCCGTCCGCAAGCGTTCAGCGGCGAGTGTCAGGCGACGGCCGAGGATGTAGCTGTAAGGGCTCTCTCCCACCACCTTGCGGAAGGTGCGCAGGAAGGGGTGGCGGCCCATGCCCAGCTCTTGCGCGAGCACGCCCAGGGAGAGGGGCTCCACGAGCCGGGCCTCCATCAGCCGGAGCGCGTCCGCCATGCGGCGCTCCTCGGTGGCGGTGATGGGCCGGGCTGTCCCTTCGTGGATGCCGCTCAGCGCCGCGCCCGCCATCCGCAGCGCCAGCTCCTCCGCTCCGCGCGAGCCCGGCTGCTCGGCCAGCGCCTGGACGTCCGCGATGAGCGGTGCGAGCCGTTGGAGGGGAGGCAGCCGGTGCTTGGGAAAGTCCGTGCGCGTCACCCCCGACAGGTCCCTGGCCACCTCTTCCATGAGCTCGGGTTTGAAGTGGAAGGCGATGCAGCGGTCACCCACGCCGTGCTCGTGACCGCAGCAGAAGGACGTGTGCTGTTCTCCGAGCAGCAGCGAGCCGGGCGTCAGCAGCACGCGTCCGTTCCGGGAGCGGTAGGTGAAGCTCCCCGACAGGACGGCGGAGACGGACACCCAGGTGTGCTGTTCCTCGAAGACAGGGTCCCTGGGACCGGAGCGGCAGAGGATTTCGCTCACGCGCCATCCGTCCCCGGAGGCCAGCCGGCGCACCGTGGTCAGGTCCACTTTCCCCAAGTCGGCCAAGCTCCGTCCTTCCATCCTGCCCCGCATATCCAACGGGGTGACCGAATCATGGCGACGGAGGCAACGGCAGTCACGCGGGAGCTCATCTGGCGGCGCGTGATGGATGAACTGGGATTCGAGCATGCACGCGTGAGGCGCGGGCAGGAGGGCACGGAGCTCTCCGGCTTGATTCTCGTCGCGGAGCAGGGTGCACCGCTGAGGGTGGAGTATTCGGTCGTCTGTGATAGTGCGTGGCGCACGCGCCGGGTGAGCGTGACGCAATCGTGGCGCGGCGAGCACCGGACGCTCACGTTGGAGCATGACGGAGAGGGCCACTGGCGGATGGACGGCCGGGTCGCGGAGGAGCTGAAGGGCTGCACGGACGTGGACCTGGGCTTGAGCCCATCCACCAATGCGCTGCCCATCAACCGGCTGCGACTGGGCGAAGGCGCCAGCGCGGAGATCCGCGCGGCGTGGGTGCGGTTTCCCTCGCTGGAGGTCGTGCCCGCGCGGCAGGGCTACACACGCGCGGGCCCCACGCGCTACCGCTACGAGAGTCTGGAGAGCGGCTTCAACGCCATGCTGGACGTGGACACGGACGGGCTGCCCATCGAGTACGCAGGCATCTGGCGCAGGCTCGCGGAAGGGCCCGCCGCCCCTGTGTCCCCGGCGCAGGCGTTCGTGGAGGCACTGGTGAGCCCAGGCCCTGCGAGCGAGCTGGGCGACGCGGCGACCACCTTCGGCTGGTTGGCGGGAGGCTGGGCCGGGACCATCCAGGACCATGACCCGGACGGGAGCATCCGCCAGAGCCAGGGCGAGTGGTGGTTCCACTGGGTGTTGGAGGGACGGGCCCTGCAGGACGTGCTCATCGTGCCGTCGCGGCACGCCCCCGCGCAGTCAGGCCCCGGAGCGAACAAGCGCTACGGAACCACGGTGCGCACGTTCGACCGGGCCGGAGGCAAGTGGAAGATCACCTGGATCAGTCCCACGGGTGGCGCCATCAACCGGCTGGACGGGGGACGGGATGAAGACAGGCTCGTCCTGCTGGGCGAGCACCACGGGAAGCCCATCCGCTGGAGCTTCTCCGACATCGGCGCGGACCGCTTCACCTGGCTCGGGGAGGTCCAGGAAGCCGACGGTCAGTGGAAGCTCCAGTCACGCTTCGACATGCGGCGCATCACCTGAAAAGCCTGTCCGACTGTCGGACAGGTTCGTGCCGCGCGCCCCCGCGAAGTGCGACTCACCGCACGCCGCTTCGCAGTCGGGCCGCGGCGGCGTCCAGCCGGGTCAGCAACTCCGAGTGACGGGCTCGGGCCTCGGATCCGCCCGCGCGCAGCGCCATGGCGAGCACCTGCGGCAGGTTGAGCGCAGCGCCCACGCGCAGGCGCTGCTGGTAGTGCTCGGCCCAATCCGTCGGAATGCGCAGCGACCAGTTGCGCGCGTCCACGGAGCCCGGCGCGTTGTATGTGTCCGGCATGCCCAGCAGGTCCGCGAAGAACACCATCACGCTGCGCGCGCGGCTGGCGAACAGGTCCGCGAACTTCGCCTGCGCGAGCAGCCCCGGGTCCTGCGCCAGCTGACGCGCGAAGGCCTCACGCCCCTCCGCCTCGGGATGCAGACGCTCCGCGAGGTAGTCCGCCTGGGCGCGCAGCGCGTGCTTCCATTGCCATTCGGAGACGAGCCGCCAGAGTGACTTCGTGTCGTGATTGCCCACCATCACCCAGTCCTCGGTGGCCACGTTCTCGCTGCGGTACACATCCGCCGGGTTGTTCAAGTCCGCCTTCTGCGTGACGCGGAAGCGGCCCAGGCCATCGCGGGCCATCACCCGAGACAGCTCATACGGCAGCGTGCTCAGCACCTCGCACAGCACGTCCTCGCGGGCCCGGCCATGCGCCCGCGCCGTGCGCACCACGGAGTCGAAGAGGATGGCGTACCGAGCCACCTGTTCCTCCGTGAGCCCCTTCACCCACCCATCCGCGTAACGCGGCACCGAGCGGTCCAGCTGCGCCGAAGCCACGATGGAGTACCGCGCCAGCGCCGGGTGGTCCGGCAGGTCGGGTGAGGAGAACAGCCGCGCCCCACCCTGCACCGCGCGCAGCGGCTCCGCCGAGCCCGCGCGGTACACCCATGGGCACACGAGCCCGTGCGGATGGTCGATGCGCAGCCCGTCGTACTCGGAGAGCATCTTGCCCAGCCGCGCGTCCATGTAGCGCAGCACCGGCCCGGGACCCGAACCGTCCGGAGCGACGTACTGCTCCGGGTCCAGCACCGGGTAGTTCCACGGCTGGCCCTCCGGGTTGGTGCGGCTGGGCGGAGCCCCCATGAGGTACGCGCCGAGGAACAGCCCCTGCCGCGCCCACGTGTCCCGAGGCGAGAAACCAATCTGGAGGTCCCCGTACAGCTTGAGCCCCCAAGCCCCCGCACGCACCCGCAGCAGCCCATGCTGCTCGTACACGAGGAACTGACGGAACGCGTACTGCTCCACCGCATCGGCTTCGACGGTGAGCAACTCCCGGATGCGAGCCTCCGCCTGCGCCTCTTCGCCAGCACGCGGCGCGAACAGGCGTCCATCCAACGAATCCGCCCAACCGCGCCAGTCATCCGGCGTGTGATGCCGAGCGGCGAGCACGTCGAAGAGCGCATCCCGCTCCAGCCACTCCCGCTGCTCCCGGCGGAAGTCCGCGAAGCGACGAACCAGCCCTGGCTCCCGGGTGCGCCGGAAGGTGTCCCACGCCTCCTGGAGCGCCAGAGCCTGGCCCCGGCACGCGGAGGAGTACCGGGCCTCCGGACCCACGTCCTCGGGTACTTCGGAGACGAGCCGGGCCAGGGTGTCAGGCGACAGCAGCGCGCCCCAGGGCCCATGCGGATCCGTGAGCGGCGCGAGCGCCACGTTCAGCGTGTTGCGCGAGAACAGAGTGCCGTCATACGGGGACGGGTTGTACGCGGTGGTCTGCCCCTGCGGTCCCAACTGGATGCCGGTGAAGCCCAGGTCCCGCGCGAAGGCGAGGAAGCGCGCGGCGCCCTCGGAGTACGGAGAGCCGCGCCCCAGGTCCTCTCCGGGGAGGCCGGGGAAGCTGGGGTCATGGATGCTCAGGACCCAGCGAGTGACGCCCAGTGCCTCCAGGGCTTCGGTGACGAGCGAGCGGTGCGAATCGGGCAGCGGGGACAGGAGCTCCACACTCCCGACCCTATGGCCCTCCGCCCGATGCGCCAACCGTTCCTTGAGGGTGACGCGAGCATCTTCTTCGCGTCACTCCTGCCGGGCCTGCGGCTGGGGCCGGGGCTCGCCGCCGCCATGCGCCGGCCCGTGGGCCTGACCGCGCGCCTTGAACACCCGGCGCAGCTTGCCGGTCATCCACGCGCGGCCATCCGTCAGGATTTCATACACCGTCGGGATCACCAGCAGCGTGAGCAGCGTGGACGTGATGACACCGCCAATCACCGCGCGACCCAGCGGCGCCCGGAAGTCGCCACCCTCGCCGTGCCCCAGCGCCACCGGCACCATGCCCGCGATGAGCGCGAAGGTGGTCATGATGATGGGCCGCAAGCGGATGCGCCCCGCTTCAATCAGCGCCTCGCGCAACGGCATGCCCTTCTCGTGCTGCCACTTGGCGAAGTCGATGAGCAGGATGGCGTTCTTCGCGACGATGCCCATCAGCAGGATGACGCCGATGAGGCTCATGATGTTCAGCGTGTCCCCCGTCACCACCAGCGCCAGCACCACGCCAATCAATGACAGCGGCAGCGACACCAGGATGGCCAGTGGATCGATGAACGAGCCGAACTGGATGACGAGGATGAGGTACATCAACATCACCGCCACGCCCAGCGCCAGGAACACCCGGCCGAACACCTCCTGTTGATCCGCGGACTCGCCGCCCGTGGACACCTCGTAGCCCGGCGGCACCTTCACCGCCTTGAGCCGCGTCTGGATGCCGTTCATCACCTCCGACAGCGACCGCCCCGCCACGTTCGCCTGCACGTTGATGACCTTCTCGCGGTTGAGGTGGTCGATCTGCGCCGGACCCACGGTCTGCTTCACCGACGCCACCTGTCCCAGCGGCACCACCACCGGCGCGCCCGTGGCGCTGGTGCCCACCACCAGCGGCAGCTGCGACAGCTGCGACGGGTTCTCCCGGAACTGGGGCGCCAGGCGCACCATCACGTCGCGCGTCTCACCAATGGGGTCCACCCAGTCGCCGGAGTCCAGGCCCGCGAAGGCCGGCCGCAGTGACTGCGCCACCTGGCCCACCGTCACGTTGAGCTGGCCCGCGACACCTCGGTTCAGCTCCACCTCCAGCTCCGGCTTCTCGCCGCGAGTGGACAGCCCCACGTCCACCGCGCCCGGCACCTGCTTCACCTCCTTCATTACCTGCTGCGCCAGCTGGTTGAGCCCCTTGGACTCCGGCCCGCGCAGCTCCAGCTGGATGGACTTGATGGCCCCGCCAAAGCCGCTGGTGAACACCGACACGTTCGCGCCGCCCACCGAGAGCAATTCCTTGCGCAGCGCCTTGCCCAGCACCTCCTGGCTCGCCTTGCGCTCCGTCTTCGGCTTGAGCCGCACGTACACCAGCGCCTGATCCACACCCGGAGAGCGTAGGGGCAGCGGCACGCCGATGGTCGTGTACGTGTACGCGACCTCCGGGTGCTGGCGCGTGAGGCGGGACACCTCCTCCACCTTGCGCCGCGTGTAGTCCAGGCTGGAGCCCGCGGGCGTCTCCACCAGCATCTCAATCTCCGCGCGGTCGCTCACCGGCACGAAGCCCGCGCCGCCGAAGACGCCTTGCAGCGCCACCGCGCCCACCAGCGAGCCCACCGCCAAGAGCACCATCGCGAGCCGGTGGTCCAGCGCCCACGCGATGACGCTCTTGTAGCGGTCCGCCTGCCGGTCGAACCAGTGGTTGAAGCGCTCCAGCCCGCGCGAGATGAAGTTGCGCCGCTCGCCCTTCTCCACCTGCGGGTCCGGCCAGTACGCGCTGAGCATGGGGTCCAGCGAGAAGCTCACGAACAGCGACACCAGCACCGAGCACGCGATGGTGAGCGCGAACGGTTTGAACCACTGTCCCGCCACGCCGTACATGAACGCCACCGGGACGAACACCGCCACGATGGAGAACGTCGTCGCCGCCACCGCGAGGCCAATCTCGTTCGTGCCCTCGCGCGACGCCGTGTAGTGGTCCTTCCCCATCTCCACGTGCCGCACGATGTTCTCGCGCACCACGATGGCGTCGTCGATGAGGATGCCGATGGCCAGCGTCAGGCCCAACAGCGACATCGTGTTGAGCGTGAAGCCGAACGCCCACACGCTCACGAACGACGCCAGCACGGACACGGGCAGCGCCAGGCCCGTAATCACCGTGGAGCGCCATGAGTTGAGGAACAGGAACACCACCAGCACCGTGAGCAGCGCGCCTTCAATCAGCGCCTGCTGCACGTTGACGACGGAGTTCTCCACGCGCGTGCCCGCGTCGCGGACGATTTCCAGCTTCGCGTTGGCGGGCAGCCGCTGCTGGAGCGTCTTCACCCGCTCGCGCACGCCGTCCGCGACCTCCGTGGTGCTGTGGCCCTTGGACTTGATGACCTCGATGCCCACCGCCTGCGCGCCGTTGTAGAGCGACAGGGTGCGCGGCTCCTCGGTGCCGGCGAACACGTCCGCCACTTCGCCCAGCCGCAGCGTGCGCCCGTTGCGCTCCGCGATGGGCACCTGCGCGAAGTCCTCCGGCGTCTCCAGGCGGCCCTTGAGCCGGATGGTGCGCTCCTGCAATTCGGTGTTGAGCCGGCCCACCGGCGCCGCCAGGTTCTGCGCCTGGAGCGCCGCCACCACCTGCGCCACCGACAGGCCCGCCGCCTGGAGCGCCGCGGGCCGCACCTGCACCGTCATCTCCCGGTCCACGCCGCCCACCACCGTGGCCTGCGCCACGCCGGGCACCGAGCGCAAATCCCCCACCACCAGCGGATCCGCGATGAGCGACAGCGCGGGCACGTCCAGCGCGTCCGACGTCAGCACCAGCGACACGATGGGTTGGTCCGCCGGGTCGAAGCGCGTGAGGATGGGCTCCTCCATCTCCTGCGGCAGGTCCGCGCGCTTGCTGGAGATGGCGTCGCGGATGTCCTGGGACGCCTCCTGGATGTCCTTCTCGAAGTCGAAGAAGACCGTGAAGTTCGCCAGGCTGTCCGTGGAGCTGGACGTGGTCTTCTTCCCGTCCACGCCGGAGATGGCGAAGATGGCGTCCTCGATGGGCTCGACAATCTCGCGCTCCACCGTGTCGGGTGAGGCCCCTGGGTACGCGATGGTGACGTTGATGACCGGCTGCTGAACGTCCGGGAACTCGTCCGTCTCCAGGTTGATGAGCGCGACGATGCCGAACACGACGAGCGCCACCATCGCCGTGATGGTGACGATGGGGCGCTTGATGGCGAAGTCGGAGATGAACACGGACGACTCCTGCGGTGCTTCAAGAGGTGGAGACGTCTGGCGTTACTTCGCGGGTGCCTGGGCAGGAGGCGTGGGAGTCCCGGCCGCGGCCGGAGCCTGCGCGGGGCCACTGCCGCCGGACGCGTTGCCCGCGCCGCCTACGCCCTGCCGGGCTTCCGGTGGAGAAACCGGCCGCTGCTTCTTCGGCCCTTCCGGCGCTGCGGTGAGCTTCACGGGCGTGCCGTTGGTCAGGTCGCGCGCGGAGCCGAGCAGCACCACGTCCCCGGCCTTCAACCCCGAGCGAACCTCCACGGCCTGCGCCACGTCATCCCGCAGGCCCAGCGTCACCGCCACCTCCTCCACCTTGCCGTTGGAGATGCGCTGCACGGTGGGCGGCTCCTGGCGCGTGTCCAGCGCGTCCACCGGCACGGCCAGCGCCTCCTTCGACTGGGACGCCACGCGCCCCAGCGCGAACAGGCCGGACAGGAGCGTCTGCTCGTTGTTGGGGATTCCCACGTAGATGCGCACCTGGCCCGTGGCGGGGTCCACCGCCGGGTTGATGCGCTCCACCTCGCCCTTGAAGGCGCGGTCCTCGTAGCCGTTCACGCGGAAGGCCACGGGCGTGCCCACCTTCACCTGGCCCAGCTGAGCCGCGGGCACGGAGGCCTCCAGCCGCAACGTCGCGGGGTCCACCACGACGAAGAGGGGCGCGCCCGGCTGGACGATGTCGCCCGCGTTCACCTGCCGCTCGCTCACCACGCCCGTGAAGGGCGCGGAGACCTTCGTGCGCGCCAGCTGATCCTGCGCCAGCTTCAGTCGCGCCTGCGCCTCCGCCAGCTGCCCCTCCGCCTGCGTCCGCGTGAGCTGTGTGCGTTCGAAGTCGCGGCGGGTGATGACGCCCTGCTTGACCAGGGTTTGATTGCGCTGCTCATCCGTCTTCGCCACCTGCAAGGCATTGCGTGCCACGCGCAGGCTGGAGCTGGCCGCCAGCACCTGCTCGCGCAGCGTGTGTTCCTCCACGCGAGCCAGGGGCTGCCCCTCCTTCACCATCTGGCCCTGGTCCGCCATCACGTCCAGGATGCTGCCCCCCACCTCCGCGCGGACGCTGGCCAGCCGCCGCGCCTGGAGCGTCCCGGAGATGACGGGACCGTTCTCCAGCTTCAGTGGCTCCACGCGCACGACGTTCTCCGGACCCAGCGACACCACCGTCGGCGCGGTGGGCGCGGCGGCCTCCTCGGAGCGCTGTCCGCAGGCGCCAGCCAACCAGACGACGGCCAGCACGGCGCCCCACCGTGAACCCGTGCGCCGGGCTCGAAGACCCGCTGTCTCTTCGGTGCGTTCCACGGCCTGCCTCCCCGGTCCCCAGGGGCCATTGGCCCTGGAGTTCCACCCGGGGGCGTCCCCGGGGCCGGGTAAACGTGGTGCCGCCCTCCCGGCCGGGGAAGTCGTGCCACCACCGGCCGTGAACCTGGAGAACACGTCCGGCCCGTCCCCCTGACAGGCGGGGAGGCATGCGAACGGCGCCTGGAAAGACGACGGCCTCCGTCCCACGAGAGGAGACGGAGGCCGCTTTTTCACATCCGAGCGAAGGTCAGTGGACGCTCGGCGGAGCGGTCACGAACGCCGTGGTGAGGCAGCTCTGGTTGGCCATCTGGTCCAGGAACGTCTGGCGCGCCAGCACCTCGTTGAAGGTGCGCACGGGCGTCCCGTCCGCGCGGTCCGGCACGGTGAGCGCGCCGCTGAGGAACGGCGACAGCGCGCCGGTCCAGCTCACGTGGGTGAAGTTCGTGCCCAGCTCGTCACCGTGGCAGCCGTCGCAGGTGTTGAGCGAGAAGACGTGCCGCGCCTGACGGTTGGGGATGACGGACGCCGGCTGGCTCCAGAACGGCGGGATGGCCGTGGGGTTCGTCACGATGGCGCGGCCCGCGCGGAAGGTGCCGCCGGCCCACGGCAGCGGGACGGAGTACGTGCCCGAGATGATGGGCCCCGTGTTGGCGTTCACGTACGCCGGGAACAGGGTGGTCTGCCGGGTGCGGTCCGGCGTCTGGGCCACGGTGTGGCTGTTGAGCAGCCCCAGCACCGGCGGCGGCGTGGTGGAGTACGAGTTCGGGTTGATGGAGCCGTTCCAGAGGCGGAACTCGCGCAGCTCCCACGGGTGGGCCAGCCAGTCGTCGTTGGTGCGCACCTGGTTGATGGAGCTGCGGTTGGGCTTGCGCGGGGACAGGTCGCGCTTGGCGAACTGCTCCGTCAGGTTCTCCAGCGCCGCGTTGTACGCCGCGCTGCCCAGCGGCAGCCCGGACAGGGCCTGCCACTGCTGCGCGTAGGTCTTGATGGCCGCGCAGCCGTTCTTGTCCACCCCGTACTCCAGGATGACCAGGAAGGGCACCGTGTTGCAGCTGCTCCCCGTGCCCGTGGTGGCCGCGAAGATGAAGCGCCCCTCGCCCGCGCTGCCAGCGCCGTAGGCCGGGTTGCTGCCGGCCAGGTCCAGCCGGTTCACGATGGCGATGAGCTTGAACGGCGACTTCGCCAGGTTCAGCTCGCCGGAGGCCAGCTTCGGCCAGGGCCCGATGAGGTTCGCCGCGATGGACGTGCGCGGCGGGTTCACGAAGCCGTTGATGGTGCGCGGCTGCTCCCACTGCCGCAGCCACTCGCGCACGAAGGTGGTGGGGGCCACGCCCGTGAAGGGCTGGTTGGCCATCTCCGTCATCAGGTAGTTGAACGTCCACTTGCCGTTCGGGTTGCCCACGCCGGTGCACGGATCATACGTGCGCGTCGTGTCGTTCACGACGCCGGGCGCGCGGATGATGAGCGAGCGCGCCGGGTCCACCAGCGACGCCAGGCCAATGGGCTGGATGGGCACGGGCTGGCCCACCGGGAACTGCGTGCTCAGCGCCGTCACCGGCACGGTGCGCACCAGCTGGCGGTTCTCGAACACGGCCGTGGTCAGCTGCGTCTGCGACTGGGACTGCGCCTGGGCAATGCGCTGCTGCTCCGCCTGGAGCGCCACGAAGTCGAACGTGCCGGAGGCCGTGAAGAGCAGGTCCCCCGCCACCGCGTCGCCGCCCTGCCCGTCGTCGCGGAACGTCAGCTGCTGCGCGCCGTCCGCCATCGAAAGCGTCCCGCCGCGGAACGCCTCGTTCTCCGTGCGCTCCGACTTCAGCTTCAGCTGGAACACCGTGGCCGTGCTCTTGCTGGCCGCGCCCTGGGGAATCGCGAAGAGGGACTCCACCACCGGACGCGCCTCGTCCCCCTCCAGGGCCTGCAGGGCCGTACCGAGCGCCACCTCCAGGTTGCCGGACGGGTCCACGGCCTGGGCGGAGGAGTCCGCCTGGGGCGCGGAAGGCGCGGGAGTCTCGGACGTCTCCGGGGCGGGCTGGCCACAGCCCACCGCCAGCGACGAGGCCAGGAGCGCGAACGGCAGACGCTTCCGGGAATGCTTCCACAGCAGGGACAGCTCAGTCTTCATGGGGTGTGCTCCACTCACGACGGGGATACCGCGACGACAGCCTCGCGATGGGGCACCTTCCCCCTCACCGTGCGCGGAACCCCGGACACACCGGTCCCGTCCCCCTCCGTGAATGCGGAAAACGCCCCATGCCCCTCCGGTCCTTGCGACACGGAGGCGAATGGAGCGTTCTCATAACATGAAACACTGATTTTCATCGACTTCCAGATTTTGTAACCTAATCCGCTACAAGTCTGGGATTGCTGTAACCTGTCAGGCTACAGCCCGCTGACCCCGTAGGGCGACTCGCTGATGAGGCGGGTGCCGGACTGGAAGTGGCTGGTGCTGCCGCAGTCAGGGATGGGGTTGAAGCCCGAGCACGTCACGGGCGCGTGGGCGCGGGTCTCCGAGGTGAAGCAACGCGCGCCGGCCTCGTTCCACTCGGCCTCCGTGCTCCAGGACTCGGAGTCGGACTGGACGCCCACGCCGTCGTAGAGGTTGACCCACTGGCCATCGGTGGTGTGCGACGCGCCGTCGCCGCAGAAGTCCGCGCGCACCATGCGGGTGCAGGCCTGGTGGTGACCCGCGAGGCTCTGGCCGTTGACGGTGGCCCAGGGCTTGTAACCAAAGTGCATGCACTTCGCGATGGCGGCGCCCTCGCAGGCGAAGGTGAAGGCGGTCGCGTCCTCAATCTTCTCGCCGCCGCCCGCCACGCCCTGGAGGTAGTTCCAGCGGCCGGCCACGGCGATGGCGGAGAGCGCCCCACCGTTCGCGTCCTGGCACACGGAGTTCCAGCTGCCGTCCGAGCCCTGGAAGGAGACCTGGTAGGACCACAGGTCGCTGTCGCCGCCGCTGCCCTGGGTGATGCCGTCCACGCGCACGGGCAGGGTGGAGCCGTCGCCCAGCTTGCCGACGAAGCGGGCGCCGGTGAAGCCCGTGCCCGTCACGGGGTTGGGGCCGTCCAGGCCGACGAAGGCCGAGCCCTGCAACCGCACGTTGGTCAGCGCCTTGCCGGAGGCGGAGGTAGCGCCCGCGTACGCCACGGACACCAGCATGCCGCCCAGCTCGCCGTTGTTCAGGTTGCGGCCGTTGAGGTTGCGTCCATTGAGGTTGCGTCCGTTGGGAGAGACGACCTCTGCCACCTGCGTGCGCAGGGAGGGAGCCTCGGGCTCCGACGATTCCGTGCCACAGCCCACCGCCACGACGGCGAGACACGCCGCGAACACTCGCTGCAACGTCCTCATCTGGATGCCCCTTCCCTGCCCCGACCCCGACCCGCACCGCGTTACAGGGCACAAGGTCAGTCCGGTGTGCGGGAGCGGCAACCACACGAGGCCCATCCGGGCACTTGCAGCGTCCAGTGGCTTCCAGTTGGAGCAGACCCCAGGGCGAGGCCAGCGGTTCCCGGGGGGTTCCAGTGTCCGGTGGTGCTCAACCGCCGGACACGGGCGCGTCCGCGCACACGCGCAGGCCCACCGTGACGTCGCGCAGTGAGGGCTCTGGCAGTTCGCGGTTGGAGGACCGCGCGCTCGTCACGTTGAAGGTGAAGCTGCCGCCGCGAGCCACCGGGCGGCCGGGCTCCAGCCACGAGCGGGTCCATTCCCAGACGTTGCCGGCCATGTCGTCCGCGCCGAAGGGGCTGCGCGACGCGGGGTGGCTGCCCACGACGTCCGGGCCGAAGCCGCCCGGATCCTTGCCGTAGGTGACGTCCACGTTGGCCTCGTCCGGACCCAGCCGGTTGCCGTGGGGATACTCGCGACCGTCCACGCCGCGCGCGGCGCGCTCCCACTCCAGCTCCGAGCACAGCCGCGCCCCCGGCACCCGGCCGGACGTGGACAGCCACGTCACGTAGGCCTCCGCGTCCGCGAAGTTGATGCCGCTGACGGGGAACTGGCGCCAGTCCTGCTCCGTGCGCTGCGAGCGCCGGGCGTACCTCACGGGCTCGCCCGTCCGCGCGGTGTAGCGCACGCCGCCGGGTTGGAAGCGAAGGCGCCAGTCATTGCCGTCCGGCTCCAGCGCCAGGCCTCCGGCGTAGCCGCCCGTGCCCACGCTGGGTTGGCGCGAGGCGCGCTCCTCCGCGGGCAGGGCCGCCAGGTATTGGAGCCAGTCCGCGTACGTCGTCTCGTGGCGGGCGATGAGGAAGCCCTGCACGGGCACGGTGTGCAGCGGGGTGGCGTTGAAGAAGTCGCGCACGCTGGACTCGGCGGCGCTGCCGAAGCGCACGTCACCCGGGGGCACGTACACGAACCCCGCCGGGAGCGAACCCGCGCGGACGAGCGGCAGGACGACGTTCCGAGCCTCCCCGCGCGTCAGGAGCAGCGGCTGCACCGACGCCTCGTGGCCCGGGGCGCGCACGGTGAGCTGGTAGTTCCCCGGGGGCACGGTGAGGCCGGTCCAGGGGAGCGCGCCTGGGGAAGGCAGGGGCTCGCCCACGACCTCCGGACCCGCGGCATCGCGTGAAATGGGGCGCAGCTCCGCGGAGGCGCCGGGCGCGTCCACCTGGAGGGACAGGTGCGCGGGCGTGTTCCAGCGGTTCCAGCGCACGCCGTCGGGGTCGTAGAGGCGCAGGCGCTGGAGCAGCGCGGGCAGCACGGGCTCGCGCTCGCTTTCGGCCCACAGGGCGCGCTCGTAGAGGAAGTCCGCCAGCGCGTCGCGCACGTCGGTGCGAGTGGGGGCCAGCGCCAGCGCGCGCTCCAGCTGGTCCGCCACGGCGTCGAAGTGGTGGGACAGCTGTCCGGCGTGTCCCGCCACCTTCGCCCAGCTCCGGTCCCCGTCCGCCTTGTGGCCGGTGTCGTAGAGCTGGAAGGCCTCCGCGCGCTCGGCCTGGAGCGCGTCGCGTTCACGGCGGACGGCCTCCAGCTCCGCCCCGGCCGAGGCCAGCTCGCCACGCACGCGCACGTCGAGGATGCGGCGCTCGCGCCACTGCAGGCCCGCGTACACGAGCCCCAGCGACGCGAGGAAGCCCAGCACCAGGCCCACCTTCAGGCGGCGGCTGCGCACGCCCGTGCTGCGCGAGGTGCTGAGGAAGGACTGCTCACGCTGGGTGAGCTCGGACGGCTCCAGGAGCTCCGTCTCCGCCAGCTGGCGAGGGCCCCAGAGCGACTCGCGCGCATGGCCCAGGCGCTCCCACTGCGCGGCGGCGGCCTCCAGGCGGGCCTGCACCTCGCGGCGCTCGCCCGCCTCCACCAGCCAGCGCGCCAGCGTGGCCCACCCGGTGAGGAGCGCTTCATGGGCCAGTTCGTACGCGGTGCCGCCCTCGCCTTCACGCGCCACGAGCAGGCGCGCGCGCACCAGTGCCTCCAGCGCGGCGCGGTAGCGAGGGTCGTCGCCCACCAGCTCGCGGTCCGTCTTGCGCGCACGGGTGCCATCCGCCGTCACCAGGCGCAGCATCACGCCGCGCGCCGCCGAGCGCTGGTCGGGCAACAGGCGGGCCACCGCGGCGTCGGCATGCCGGGCGAGCGCACCGGACACGCCGCCCAGCGAGTCCAGCGCCGCCTGGGTCATCACGCCGCGAGACTCGTCGCGCGCGTCCCACAGCTCCGCCAGCGCGAACTGGAGCAGCGGCAGGCCGCCGTCGGAGGCCGCCGTGGAGGCGACGAGCGCGTCCACCACGTTCTCGGACTCGAAGCGCACGCCCTTCACGCGCGCGGGGCCGACGATGGCCTCGCGAGTCTCCTCCGGGGTGAGCGCGCGCAGGAGGTACAGCGCGTGCGGCACCTCCGGGCCCAGGCCGGGCACGGCGGTGAGGCGGGTGAGGAAGTCGCTGCGGCCGGTGGCAAGCAGCCGCAGTCCCCCGGCCGCCTCCGTGAGCGACCCCAGCGCGGCCCCGGCGAGCGCGGCCTCCTCCGGCGGGGACAGCGTCACCAGCTCCTCCAACTGGTCCATGTAGACGAGCAGCCCGCCCTGCGTGCCCAGCTTCGCGCGCAGCCTGCGGCCGAGCGACGCGGGGTCCTGGCGCAGCGTCTCCGCGAGCGGCTCCTCTTCAACCTCCAGCACCGGCGCGAGCGCCACGGCGAGCGCGGACACGGGCCTGCGTCCGGGCACGAGCCGCGCGCTGCGCCAGCGCCGGCCGTCCTCCAGCGCGCCGTCCGCCACGGCCGGGAGGATGCCCGCGAGGCACAGGGACGACTTGCCCACGCCGGAGTCGCCCGTCATCAGCAGGAAGGCCTCCGCCTTGAGCCGCTCCAGCACGGCGCGCTGCTCGCGGCGGCGGCCGAAGAAGAGGCCGCGGTGCTCGGCCTCGAAGGCGCGGAGGCCACGGTAGGGATTGCCCTCCGGAATGACGGCCGGAAGCTCCTCGCGCGTCAGCGCCTCCAGCGCGTCGAGCAGCTGCGCGGCGGACGCGTGGCGCTGGGCGGGGTCGCGCTTCAGGCACTTGTCGATGGCGGCGGCGAAGCCCGGGTCCACTGACGAGGCCACCTCCTGGAGGGGGCGCACGTCGCGGGTGCGCACGGCCTCGGACAGCTCGCGCCAGGGCACATCGCGGAAGGGGCCCCGGCCCGCGCACAGCTCGTAGAGCACGACGCCCAGTGAGTACACGTCACTGCGCGCGGTGAGCTCCTCGCCGGCCCAGGCCTCCGGGGACATGTAGTAGGGCGTGCCCACCAGCGCGCCGCGCGGCAGGGACGGCAGGAAGACGCCGTCCAGCGAACGGGCGCCGAGCGCGGGGCTGGATTCCGGATCCCAATCCGCGGGCAGCTCCGGCGGCGGAAGGGGCGCGCGAGGTGGGGTGGGCTCGCTGGCTTCGGCACGGTCGAGCAGCTTGGCCAGGCCGAAGTCGAGCAGCTTCACTTCGCCGCTCTCCGTGAGGACGGCGTTACCGGGCTTGATGTCGCGGTGGAGCACGCCCCGGCGGTGCGCGGCACCCAGCCCCCGGGCCAGGTCCCGCCCGATGCCCAGCGCGCGCTCCCAGGGCACGGGCCGGGCCAGCCGGTCCAGGCTGACGCCCCGGATGAACTCCGAGATGAGGTACGGCTGATCCTCCAGCTGTCCCACCCGGTACAGGGTGACGACGTTGGGGTGCTGGATGCGGGCGGCGGCGCGAGCCTCTACCAGGAAGCGCGCCAGGGCGTTGGAGCCCAGCGACGGGATGAACTTCACCGCGACGGGGCGCTCCAGGAGCGTGTCGTGCGCCAGGTACACCCGCCCCGTGCGTCCCCGTCCGAGCGGCCGCACGATGCGGTATTCGTCGAACTCCTCGGGAGGAGTCCACGCGTCAGGTGGAGAAGACGAGGCGGGAGAGCCCACCAGGGTTGCCTACGTTTCCCGCGTCCGGGGGTCAACCGGGGGGCCCGCGGGAGCCCGTCCCGGCGCAGGGTACCGCACCCGAGTGTCCACCCATGGACACCGCGGGGCGGCGCCTGGGGTTACTCCTGACCCGAGCGGGACTTCGCCTTGCTGGGTTTGAGCATGTTGCGGATCTTGTTCTCCAGGTCCTGGGGCAGGCAGGGCTTGGCGACGAACTCGTCCGCGCCCACGGACAGGGCGTGCTCGGCGTTGCCGGCGAGCACGTGGCCGGTGAGGGCCATTACGGGGATGTCACGGGTGCGCGTGTCCTGCTTGATGCGCCGCGTCGCCTCCCAGCCATCCATGACGGGGAGGGACAGGTCCATGAGGATGATGTCCGGCTCCCCCTCCTGGGCCTTCTCCACGGCCTCCAGGCCGTTCTTCGCGGTGTCCACCTCAAACCCGCAGAACTCCAGGTATTCGGCGTACATCTCGCGGGCGTCGTCGAAGTCGTCGACGACGAGGACGCGCTGCTTGGCGGAGTTCACGGGAGCGGGCCCACCGCTCGCGGTTGGCTCACCCTCTGGAGATGTCAGGACCGCGTTCTTCATGGAGCAGAGGCCTCGCATGCAGGGGAGGGGCGAAGCGAATCTAAACACGTCCACCGAAAAGCGCCCGTTCTCGCAAGATTTCCCTGGACGGATCCGAGGGTAGGTCCGTTGTCCGCTGAGTGACAGGGGGACAGTGGACGACAGTGTAGGTGGGCGGAAGGGCTGGGGGTGGGGGTCAGTGGTTGAGGCGATACACGTGGACCTCCGCTCCCACCGAGTACATCGGAGGAGGCACTTCAATCCACGTGAGGAGCGGCTCGTCGTCCGCGACCATTCCGAGCATCGGAGGGCTCTTGGGGATCATGCCAGGCGACGGAATCAATATCCCGCCAAGCGACTCCCATTGAGTCCCGTTCCACCGTCGCACCTGGCCCTTGCCAGACCTGTTGGCGTCATTCCCCATCAGACCATAGAGCGCCACGACAGGGCGCCCTTGGGTGTCCAGCTTCACCGAACTCACGGTCGTGTTGTCCACACCCGGCAGAGCATCCACCGCTCCACCCCACGGCTCCCAGGCGCTCCCTGTCCACTTCTTCAGGAGAGTCCTTGGCTTTCCCGTGACCGTATCCAATGTCGCCACCAGCGGAGCATTGCTGGCGTCGAACGACAGGGCTGTCAGAAGGCCAGACAAGGAAGCGCCTATGTCCTGCCAGGCGCTTCCTGTCCATCGCATGGCGGTGAGCAAGGGAGTTCCTCCTCCAGTGAACTGCTCCCTCAGCACCACGAATGGATCCCCCCGGCCATCAACATCCATGAAGAAGGAGTCCACAATCGAGTTCGCTCGCAGCTCAATGGCGGAACCCAACTGCCCCCAGCTTCCGTCGCGCCATTGGCGGACGTAGATGCGCGTCCACCCTTCACCCGTCTCCACGGATGCGAGGGTGAGATACGGATGCGCTCCCCGAGCCAAGCGCCAGTCCATCACAGATGCTCCCTGCACGACGGGGGTCAATGTGGGGCCCAAGGGTTCAAAGGACTGTCCGTTCCAGCGCCTGACGAACCATTCGTAGTCCTTGAAATTCATGTTCTCGAACCACACGACCGTCAGCTTTCCATCCACATCCACCTGGAGTGCGCATTGGTAGGCGTTGGTCACCCTGCCTGAGCTCATGGGCGTCCCCAGAGCCTCCCATGAACTCCCACTCCATCGCCGGACATGAACCTTGAGTGTCTCTTCCCCGCCGTCTGTCCACGCAACAATGGGACGCAGGTCCGCACCCATTCCGTAGGAGGCGCTCTCGATATAGCCCCGACCGGG
This sequence comes from Corallococcus sp. AB032C, assembly GCF_003668935.1. Taxonomy (NCBI): domain Bacteria; kingdom Pseudomonadati; phylum Myxococcota; class Myxococcia; order Myxococcales; family Myxococcaceae; genus Corallococcus; species Corallococcus sp. AB032C. The sequence continues at coordinate 27,862 of NZ_RAWP01000096.1, forward strand.
AAAGGACGTGAGGGGAGCCCCCAGGTGGAGATGCGCTGGCACAAGCCAAGACCAGTCCAGGGACGCAGAGTCGAGCTTGTTCCCAGCGAAATCGGCGACCGTGTCCGCCATCACCACCCGCACCCTCTGATTCACCGGAAGCGGTGAGGTCGGGTTCAAGGTCAAGGTCCTTCCATCTCCCGAAAGAAGGACTGCTGCCTCCAAACGCGTGGTCTCCACCATCAATTGGACTGACTGTTCATTCACCGTGGTCGGATCCAACGCCTCCGAGAAGGTGGCTTCCACGGTCGCCAGGACCGAAACGTCCGAGGCATCGTTGAGAGGAACCTGGGCGACCATGCGTGGCTTCGTCCGGTCCGTCATCAACTGGCGCGGGGCGCTCAAGAACGCCTGCGCTCCCTGGCGCGCACGGATGAAGAACGCATGTGGCCCCTCTGAGATGGATTGAGTATCCCAATCCAGAACGAAGGGCTCTTTCAAGGTAGCGACCGCGGTGCCATCCACGAGCAGTTCCACACTGTCGGGTGCGGCCCCGGTCAGTTGAACCTGGAACCTCACAGTGCTTCCGACCGTTGCTCCTTCCATGGGTGATACCCATTGGATGCCAATCGGCTCCTCCTGCGGATCCGTTCCGGCGTCACTGCCTGGGGGCGTCTCGGGCGGAGCAGCGAGATCGGGAATCTGGATGCATGCCGCAGGCATGAGCAGCATCGCCATCAGGATGGAGCTGAGATTTTTCATGGTGACGCGGCTGAGCAAGAAGGAGTCCATCCGGAAGCAGCCATGCTCCGTATGCATCCTCGGGATGTTGCGCGTCCAGTGACGCGGGGACACGTCTCCATTCAAGACGGGAGGATCCCACCTCGGGGACAGCTGGAAACGAAGATGCCCCCGCGAAGCATGGGCTTCACGGGGGCATCCAGGAGGAGTCAACCTCCCATGTCAGGCTGACGCAGCCAGGCTCAAGGATTAGTTGGGCAGGGCCGGCGCGGGCTGCTGGATGATGCCCGTCGCTTCCAGGTCCGCGTTGATCGGCTGGCCCCAGATGGACTCGTAGACGTCGTTGGTGCCAAGGACGGGCGCCAGGTTGCTGAACGCCACCCGGATACGAACCCGGTCCAGGCCGCTGCTGCCGCTGTTGAGGGCGGTGGTGCCGCCGTAGATGAACGAATAGCGGGTGCTGTACCCGGACGCCTGGATGCCAAACACCGGCAGCTCGGCCGGCGTGCGCGTCTGGATGGGCTTCGTCGGCTCGGCGATGTCCAGGGGGAAGCCCTGGCCACTGTAGTTGTCAATCTCACCGATGGAGTTGCCACCCACGCCGCCGACGCCGTCGATGTCGGTACCGAAGAAGACCTGGACGGACTGGCCGACCTGCTTCGCGATGGGCGCGCTGAAGGTCACGTACACGAGCTCACCAGTATTGAGCTGGAACGCGCCATTCGCCGGCGGCCGCTCGGTCTCCTGGTACCGGATCTCCGCGATGGTCAGCGCCCTCGGAGCGGACTGGTCGCCGCCGAAGAAGAAGCCCGTGCGGCTGTAGTTGCTGCCACCCTCGGCGGCCACGGCGCGCACGAAGATGTTGTACTCCTTGCCCTCCTGCACGATGCCGTTGCCCGGGGTGATGGTCGCCGAGTAACCGCCGACGTTCACCGAGGCCGTCACCGGCAGCGACTCCTTGGCGTACTCGTCCGTCAGGCGCACGAACACCGAGCCCGGCTGCACCGGCTGGTTGAAGTACACGTAGATGGGCTCGCCAGGACGCACCATGTTCCGGAGCGGATCCACCTCCGCGGCGCCCTTCAGGCTGGACACGTTGCCACCCTCGATGTTCAGCGCACCCACGCCCGACGGCTTCGAGAAGTTCAGCTGCGCGAGCGTCGTGGCCTGGGAGCCCACGATGGAGCCACCCGAGTAGCTCTTCGTGTAACCACCCGTGTCCACCACCCCGTCGCCGTTGGTGTCCATCGGCGCGATCCAGAGGTTGTACGTGCCGCCCAGGCGCGCCAGCTCCACGCCGGAGGGGATGCCGTTGAAGGTCAGGACGCCGTTGGAGTCCGCCGTGGCCTCCACGTAGACCTTGCTGATCACGGAGGAGACGGAGTCGTAGTTGCTCAGGATGACCGAGCCCGCCTTGTCCACCTCCAGCACGCCCTTCGCGCCCACCGCCGGACGGCCCTGCGGCGTCACCACGGTGACGGCCAGCGAGCTGTTCAGCTGCGTCAGCGTCACCGGACCAAAGCTCGCATTGCCGTTGTTGATGGGCACCGTGCCCGCGGCGGCCGGCACCGTGGAGGTCGCGCGCAGCGTCGAGTAGCCGCCCTTGCTGAACGTCAGCAGCACCTGCGCGGCCGCCGGCACGTCCGTCATCACGAAGTTGCCGCTGGCATCCGTCGTCGCCGACTTGCCCGTCGGCTGGCTGCCAATCGTCATCGCGACCGTGACGTCCGCGATCGGCTGCAGCGTCGTGCTCAGCACCTGGCCCGACACCGTGCCCTTCGGCGTGGACGGCACCACCACCGACACGTTGTTCGGATCACGGATACCGTCCGCGACACCATCGTTGTCCGCGTCAGTCGGGTCACCGCACCCCCAAACCATCAGCGGCAACACGGCCATCAGCACTTGCTTCTTCATCGTCCCCACCTTGAATTTATGACGGAATTTTCACGCCCCAGCTGCTCCCAAAAGGGCGGAAATCGGACACTCCCCGACCCGGGCCCACGCCGTCAAGGTGGGGTGAATTTTACCCAAGGGCTGCCAAGCACCTCGAACCAGGATGACTCACCATGTCAGACGTCAACGACCCCTGCCTCGGCTGCGCCATCGTTCGCGGGGGGGTCCACCCACCGGGTGGCGTGCTCGCGCGGGCGCCCGGGCTCGTCCTCCACGGGGTGGCGTCCCCCAGCCCCGTCCCGGGCTGGGTGGTGCTCACCAGCGATCAGCATGTGCGCGGCTGGTATGACCTGGACGAAACGGCCTCGCGGGAGCTGGGCCCGTTCGCCGCCCGGGTGATGCGCGCCCAGCGCGAGGTGCTCGGCGCCGAGCACGTCTACGCCTTCGCCATTGGCGACGTGCTCCGCCACTTCCACCTTCACCTCGTCCCCCGCTTCGCGGACACCCCGTCCCACCTCCGGGGTCGGGGCGCCTTCGACGCGGTCCCGGCGGAGCACCTTTCGCCAGAAACGCTGGAAGCCGCGGCCCGGCGGCTGGCGGCGGCGCTCGCCCGCTGACCCACGCCCGGCGTGCGGTGCTCTCCCGGGCTGGCCAGTGTCATGGACCTGACACCGTATCGGGGGAAGAATGCCGGCGTCCTCATGCGTGCATTCCCCCTCGGTCCCTGGCTGCTGTCCCTCTGGCTCCTCACCGCCGGTCCCGCGCTCGCGGACAACAACGCGGACGAGGCGGACATCGCCTTCGAGCTGGGCAACGACGCGTACTCCCACGGCAACTACACGGAGGCGCTGCGCTCGTACTTCACCAGCTACCGGCTGGTCCCCAACCGCAACGTCCTCTTCAACATCGCGCGCTGCTTCGAGGCCCTGGGCAAGTTCAACGAGGCGTACCGCTACTACAACGACCTGCTCGGCGAGGACCTGCCGGCCGAGGACGCCTCGGAAGTCACCCGCTCCCTGGAGCGGCTGCGCCCCAAGGTCGCCCTGGTGCGCGTCACCACCAATCCCCGCGGCGCGGAAGTCTTCGTGGACCGCGCGGACCTGGGCAGCCGGGGCCGCTCACCGCAGACGCTCGCGCTGTCGCCGGGCCGCCACAAGGTCCTGGTCCAGAGGTCCGGCTACCGCCCCACCGAGGCCACCGTCACCCTCATCCGGGGCCGGGAAGTGCCGGTGGACCTGGACCTGAGCCTCATCACCGGCATGGTGGACATCACCGGTGCTCCTGAGGGCGCGGAGGTCCGTGACAGCCCCACCGGCCCCGTGCTCGGCCGCATCCCCGCGAAGCTGCGCCTGTCCCCGGGCCAGCGCGTGCTGCACGTGCGCGCGCCCGGACATGCGCCCGGACAGTACGTCATCGACGTGCCCGCCGAAGGCACCCTGCCGCTCGCGGTCACGCTGACCGCCCAGACGGCGCCCAGCGGGCGCGTCGTCGTCACCGCCAACCACGACGGCGCCACCGTGCGCGTGGACGGCCGGCCCGCGGGCTTCACCCCCACGGTCGTCACCCTCCCGCAGGGTGAGCACGTGCTGGAGGTGGAGAGCCGCGACGTGCGCCCCGTGCGCCAGAAGGTCACCGTCATCCCCGACCAGGAGGTGAAGGTCCACGCCACCCTGCGCTACGAGCCGCCCCCGGTGCGCGCGGCGTCCAAGCGACTCCTGTCCGTGGACGAGGCCCCCGCCTCCACGACCGTGCTCACGCCGGAGGAGCTGCGCGCGTTCGGCTGGCGCACCCTGGCGGAGGCGCTGGCGGGCGTGCGCGGCTTCTTCCTCACCGACGACCGGACGTACACGTACCTGGGCGTGCGCGGCTTCTCGCCGCCGGGCGACCTCAACACGCGCATCCTCATCCTCTGGGACGGCCACGCGATGAACGACGTGTGGGCCGGCCAGGGCTACGCGGCGCATGACCTCAGCGTGGACCTGGAGGAAGTGGAACGCATCGAGGTGGTGCGCGGCCCCGGCAGCGCGCTGTACGGCACGGGCGCGTTCTTCGGCGTCATCAACGTGGTGCCGCGCGAGTCGCTGGGCCTGGACCGGCGGCTGGAGATCACCGGCGCCGTGGGCGCGCTGGGCTCCACGCTCGTGCACGCCACCACGTCATGGGAGGACCCGCAGCGCTCCGTCCTCTTCAGCCTCGCGGGCATGAAGTCCCACGGCGCGGACACCACCCGCCTGGGCGACTCGGGCCCCATCGTCACCGGCCTGGACGGCGAGAGGGCTGGCACCGGTTCGCTGCGCGCGCGCCTGGGCAATCTGTCCCTGGTGGCCCGGCTGCACGGGCGCAGCAAGGACGTGCCCACCGCTCCCTATGGCACCGTGGTGGGCGCGCAGGGCACGCGCGTGCAGGACGTGCGCGGCTTCGCCGAGGCGAAGTACGAGCGCCCCCTGTCCGAGCGCTTCGTCCTGTCCCTGCGCGGCGCCCTGGACCTGAGCCGCTACAAGGGCCACTGGAACTACGACGGCGGCGACAGCTCGGCGACGAACACCGACTCCGGCGCCGCGGACTGGCTCACCGCCGAGGGGCGCCTGCTGGCGGTCCTGTCCGAATCCAACCGCCTCACCGTGGGCGTGGAGGGCCAGGCCCAGCTGCGCGTGGACCAGAAGAGCGTGGGCCCCGCGGTGGCCGCGTCGCTGAAAGCGCCAACGCGCTCGCTCGTGTCCGTGTACGCGCTGGACGAGTGGCGCCTGCACCCGCGCCTGAGCCTGTCCCTGGGCTTCCGCGTGGACAAGTACACCGACCTGGACTCGCTGCCGCTCACGCCCCGGCTCGCGGTCATCGGCCGGCCGTATGAGCAGGGCCTCACCAAGCTCGTCATCGGCCGCGCGTTCCGCGCCCCCAACGTCTACGAGCTGTTCTACGAGGACAACCTCCTCACCCAACGCCCCGCGAAGCAGCTGAACCCGGAAACCATCACCACCTTCGAGGTGGAGCACTCGCACGACCTGACGCACGAGCTGCGCCTGACGGTCGCGGGCTACCACAACCGCATCTCCCAGCTCGTCACGCTCACCACCGAGTCCGAGGCCACGCCCGCTTGCGGCACCCCGAGCGCGCCCGCCCAGTGTCTGGTGTACGCGAACAACTCCGGCGAGACGCTCGCGTGGGGCGCGGAGGCCGGGCTGCACTGGCAGCCGGGCCGCTGGCTGCTGGTGGACCTGAGCTATTCGTACGTGACGCTGCGCAACGCCTCGCAGGACGTGGTGGAGGCCGCGCCCGCGCACCTCGCCTCCGGACGCTTCCTGCTGCCCGTGGGCAATGGCGACATGCGCATCGCCACGCAGGCCACCTACCAGAGCGCCCGGGTGCCGAGCGTCGCTGGCGCGGCCAGCGGGGAGGCGCTGCTCGTGGGCTTCGGCGTGTCCGGTGACTACGGCCGGCTGCGCTACTTCGCGGGCGTGAACAACCTGCTCGACTCGCGCTACGCCTTCGTCGTGAGCGACGACGTGTCCGCCGGTCCCGTGCCGCAGTACGGCCGCACCTTCAACCTCCAGCTCACCGGCAGCTTCTGACAGACTCCCGCGCCATGAATGACCTCCGCTTCGACTTCATCGACCCCCGCCATCCGCTCTACGCGGGCGAGCTGGAGCTGCGCTTCCGCGTGCTTCGCGAGCCGCTGGGCCATGCCCGCGAGGACGTGAAGTTCCCCTTCGAGGACGCCAGCCTCCACCTGGTGGCCCACGCGAACGGCGACGTGCTGGGCTGCGTGCTCTTCCACCCGGAGGACGCGCACGGCGGCCGGCTCTTCCAGATGGCGGTGTCGCCCTCGCTGCAGAAGAAGGGCCTGGGCGCACAGCTGGTGCGCGCGCTGGAAGAGGAGCTGCGCACGCGCGGCTTCCGCCACGTCCACCTGCATGCGCGGGCCCCTGTCGTCCCCTTCTACGCACGCCTGGGCTACGCGCCGTACGGCGAGCTCTACGAAGAGGTGGGCATCCCCCACCGGAACATGCAGCGCGACATCTGAGGCCTCAGGCCGCGGGGGCCTGGGCCGCCGGCAGACGGCGGCCGCTCCAGAGCACCACCACCAGCGCCGTGAACGACATCGCCGCGCCCACCGCGCATACGCCCGGCCAGCCCGCGCGCGTCCACGCCGTCATGCCCGCCCACGCTCCCGCGGCGCCGCCCACGAAGTAGGTCACCATGTAGAGCGTGTTGAGCCGGCTCCGGGCGTCGGGCCGCAGCGAGTACACCCGCGCCTGGTTGGCGATCTGATTCGCCTGCGCGCCCAGGTCCAGCAGCACCACGCCCAGCGCGATGCCCCACAGCGAGTGCCCCACGAGCCACAGCACGACGAAGGACGCCAGCAGCACGGCGATGGCCAGCGCGTTGATGCGCCGGTCCCCACGCTGGTCCGCGTAGCGCCCCACCAGCGGCGCGATGGCCGCGCCCGCCACGCCCACCACGCCGAAGAGGCCCGCCACCTGCGCGTCGTAGTGCCCGGGAAGTGAGCGCAGGTAGAGCGCCAGCGTGGCCCAGAACGCGCTGAACGCGCCGAAGGTCAGCCCTCCCAACAGCGCGTGCAGTCGCAGCACGGGCTCCGTGCGGGCCAGGTGGATGAGCGACCGCATCAACTGTGGATAGGACATGGAGACCGAGGGCGGTTGCGCGGGCAGCGTGAAGCGCAGCACGACGCCCGTCACCACCATCAGCCCCGCGGCCACGAAGAACATGGTGCGCCAGCCCAGGTGCGTGCCCACGAAGCCCGCCGCCGTGCGCGACAGGAGGATGCCGATGAGCAGCCCGCTCATCACCGTGCCCACCACGCGTCCTCGCTCCGAGGGCGCCGCGAGCTGCGCCGCGAACGGGATGAGCATCTGCGGCACCACCGTGGTGACGCCGATGGCGAAGCTCGCCGCCACCAGCACGTGCAGGCTGGGAGCGAGCCCCGCGACCACCAGCGCCACGCCCACGCAGCCACACAACAGGAGGATGACCTTGCGGCGCTCCAGGCTGTCGCCCAGTGGCACCAGGAACAGCATGCCCACCGCGTAGCCCACCTGCGTCAGCGTGGGCACCAGGCCCAGTGCGCTCCCGTCCGCACCGAGCGTCCGGCCGATGTCTCCCAGCAGGGGCTGGTTGTAATAGAGGTTCGCGACGGTGACGGCGCCGGCCACCGCCATCAGCCAGACGAGCGAGGGACGGAGCGAAGCGGAAGGCGCGGGGTCGGAAGGCGTCTGCATGGCGGGCGGCGCAACGGATATGCCCCGCATGGACTCGCTTCAAGCAGGACGTGCGCCCCCATCACCGTCCTGGCGGGCAGGCCGTGCGTGCCCCCTTCCCCACGGGGCCCGCGCGCGGCAGGCTGCGGGCCATGCTTCGTTCCCTTCTGCTGTGCGCGGTGCTGGCCCTGGCCGGCTGTGGTGATTCTTCATCGTCGTCTTCGGGTGACCCCGCCAAGGAGACCTACGCCGAATCCCTGGGCGTGGACCTGTCCGCGATGAACAAGAGCGAGTCCGGCCTCTACACGCAGGACCTGGTCGTGGGCACCGGCAAGGAGGCCGTCGACAAGAGCTACGTGGTGGTCCACTACGCGGGCTGGCTTCCGGACGGCTCCATGTTCGACAACAGCCGCTCGCGTGGCCAGCCCTTCGACTTCGTGGTGGGCAGGGGCGACGTCATCAAGGGCTGGGACGAGGGGCTCGTCGGAATGCGCGTGGGCGGCAAGCGCAAGCTCGTCATCCCTTCCGACCTGGGCTACGGCTCGCGTGGCTCCGCGCCCGTCATCCCCAGCGACGCCGTGCTCGTCTTCGACGTGGAGTTGATGAACGTCTACTGAGGCGTTCCCCCGGACACCGGCGGCGCCGGAGGCGAGCGCTTCTTCGGAATCGTGGAGCGCCCCTTCGGCCCCTTCAGCGCCACGCCCAGCAGCATCGTCGCGGGCAACATCATGCCCAGCCCCTGCGTGAGGTCCTGCGGGGGATGGTTCACCACGCCCAGCACCATTCCGGCGAAGAGCAGGCCGCAGATGACGCGGAGGACGAGGGCGTTCACGGTCGAAGGCTCCCAGGCGGGCAATGCCCGGTGGCGGGCGGCCGGAGCATAGCGCGCGGCGCCCGGCCGCGCCGTCCGTTAAGGTGGCCCCGTGAGCCCCCTCAAACGCTTCCAGCCCGGCTACGAACCGCCCGCTCGCTCGCGCGACATCGCGCTCCTGTTCGCCACGCGCGGCATGGACCTGCTCGTGTCCGAGCAGGACGGCCGACTCGACCTGCCCCGGTGCTCGGCCCTGCCGGAGGCCGCGGCCAGCGCCCACTTCCTGGGAATGCTCGACGACACGGACTGCTACGCGGCGCCCGTGCCGGGAGACTTCACGCCTCCGGAGGGACTGAAGTTCGTGCCCGCCCGCTCGCTCTACAAGCAGGTGGACGAGGCGACCTTCGCCGTGGCGGGCCGCGCGCTCTCCATCTCCGAGTGGGACCTGAACCACCGCTTCTGCGGCAAGTGCGGCGCGGCCACGCAGCTCGTGCCCGGCGAACGCGCGCGCCGCTGCCCGGTGGACCACACGCCGTTCTATCCGCGCATCGCTCCGGCGGTCATCGTCCTCGTCACCCGAGGTGACGAGATGCTGCTCGCGCGCAACGCGTCCTTCCCAGAACCCTTCTTCAGCACCGTCGCCGGCTTCGTGGACGTCGGCGAGTCGCTGGAGGAGACCGTGCTCCGCGAGGTGAAGGAGGAGGTGGGCGTGGACCTGAAGAACGTCACCTACTTCGGCAGCCAGCCGTGGCCCTTCGGCCGCTCGCTGATGGTGGGCTTCATGGCCGAGTACGCAGGCGGCGACGTCGTCGTGGACGGCAAGGAGATCGCCGAGGCGCGCTGGTTCGGCGTGGACGACCTGCCGCGCATCCCGCCCCGCCTGAGCATCGCACGCCACCTCATCGACACCTTCATCGACCGGGTGAAGGCCCGCCGGGCTTGACCCCCTCCCCCCAAGGGTGCGCTTGATGCGCCCCTTCGCACCGCACGCCATGCCTGCCGCACGCCCGCACATCGAGCCCCGCCGCGTCCCCACCGCCGACTCCGTCGTGGTGAAGGAACTCTACCTCTCACTCCAGGGTGAGTCGTCCCACGCCGGCATGCTGTGCGGCTTCATCCGCCTCACCGGCTGCCACCTGCGCTGCACGTACTGCGACAGCGAGTTCGCCTTCCACGGCGGCAGCCGCATGAAGGTCTCCGAGGTCGTCGAGAAGGCGCTGGCCTGGAACTCGCCCACCGTGGAGGTGACAGGCGGCGAGCCCCTGCTCCAGCCCGGCGTGTATCCGTTGATGGAGGCGCTGCTGGACGCGGGCCTCAAGGTGCTGCTGGAGACGAGCGGCGCCATCGACGTGCGGCTCGTGCCCCCGGCCGTCCACAAGATCGTGGACATGAAGACGCCGTCGTCCGGCGAGTGCGACCGCAACGACTACCGCAACCTCACGTCCATGAACGCCAACGACGAGCTGAAGATCGTCATCGGCTCACGCGTGGACTACGAGTGGGCGCGCGCGCTCGTGCAGGAGCACCAGCTGGGAAAGAAGCCCTACGGCGTCCTGTTCTCCACCATCTTCGACAAGCTCCACCCGCGCCAGCTGGCGGAGTGGATCATCGAGGACCGGCTGCCGGTGCGCTTCCAGCTCCAGATGCACAAGTACCTCTGGGACCCGAACGAGCGCGGCGTGTGACGCGCACGCCCGGCGTCCTCAGGGACCGTGCCGCCTCAGAGTCGTCAGCACCAAGGCGATGAGCGCGCCCCACGCCAGCAGCCCCAGCAGGTTCAGCGCGGACAGCACGCGCAGCACGATGGCGAAGCCTCGGTCGCCCACCTCGTCGCGGCGCCGCAGCTTGCGCGTGGAGATGACGGTGCCCGCCACCGCCGCCGCGAACGCCCCCATCAGCGCCAGCAGCACCGTCGTCCCTTCGCCCTGCCTCCCCCCTGAGAACATCCACAGCGGCGCGACGAGCAACAGGAGCCCCAGGACGTTGGCCAGCAGCGCCAGCCGCACCGCGCGCGATGGGCGCATGTCCTGGAAGCGTCGCTCGGCGCAGGGCGCGCAGTACGCCGTCTCCTTCAGCACCTCCGTGCACGCGCCGCACAGGTAGCCGCCGCAGCGCGCGCAGAGGGCCACCGCGGCCGCGTCCGGATGCTGGCCACAGCGGGCGCCCGTGAGGCTCGCGGCGGATCCGCTCATGCGTTGGGGACTAGAAGCCGGGGGGCGGCATGCGAGCCATCGCCGCCGAGATGCCGTGCGCGCCCATGCCCAGGAACACCGCCGTCAGCACCGTGCTGGCCACGAAGCCGGCGACGATGAGGTTCTTGCGCGGGTGCTCGAACTGGCTGAACGCGTAGACGAGCATGTAGCAGGGGATGAGCAGCACCATGACGCCCGTGCCCACGCTGCGGCGGAAGGCGTGCGTCAGCAGGAGGGCCGCGCACACGAGCGAGACGACCCCGAACAGGATGGCGAGTGGCAGGAGCGGCACACCCGCCCCCTTAGCACGCCTTCGCCCCTTTCGCGGCGGACGTGCGCATACTAAGGACGCCCCGCCGCCCACCCGCCGAGGAGGTCCCCACCATGGCCATGCTCAAGACGTTCCTCATCTTCATCCTGGCCGGCACGCTGCTGGGCACCTTCATCGCCTCGTTGGCGGCCCCCTCCTACATCGAGTGGAACAACAGCACGCCGCTCGCCACGCAGACCATGTGCAACCTGCCGGAGGTGGTGCGCAGCGTGACGGCGTCGCTGATGCACTCGCAGCTGATGGGCGCGGCCATTGGCGCGGGCGTGGGCCTGGTGGCCGCCATCCTCGTCGTCGTGCGCGCCCGGAGCCGCGCGAAGCAGCGTCCGGGCTCTCCGCCTCCCGCGGCCACCGCCGCCTGAAGCCGGCGCGCTACTGCTGCTTCTGCAGGATGAAGAGCGGGGGCGACTGGCCCAGCAGCACGCCCCCGTTGTGGTCCTCCACCTCCACGTAGAGGTAGATGGGCTGGTTGGGGTCCTCCAGCGGCGCTGGCGCCGTCCAGGTGGGCGTGGCGATGTTGGCGTTGCTGAACACGCCGCCCGCGTTCGAGGGGTTCTGCGTCCAGCGGAAGTAGATCTCGTCGTTGTCCGCGTCCGTCACCTCCAGCTGCAGCTGGATGACGGTGCCCTCCTCGAACTTGAGTCCGCCCGGCGTGGACGGCGAGCCCAACGGGCGCGGTCCGGCGGTGATGACGGGCTGGTGGTTGGGCGCGCCGCACCCCACGCTCCCCAGACCCAGGGCAAGCAAAGCAAACAAGAACGAGCGAGAACGCGACATGGACTTCCCCCTGCTAGGACAGGCCACACCCTAATTCGGCCCCCGGCGTTCCGTACACCCACCCGAAGGCCCCGGCCGTTTCATCAGCAGGCGATGAAACACCTGCGGGCGCCGCGCCAACTGTCGCTCGGCGCGCATCCCGCGTCGGGAAGAGAACCCATTCCGCCAACAAGCCAGGGGGACGTGCGTCAACGCCGTCCCGGGCGCCGCGTGAACAGCAGCAACTTGTCCGCGCGCGTCAGCCGCTTGATGGCGGCCTCGCGGCGCAGGGCGGTGCTCCGGTCCTCGGCGGGCTCGCTCCACACCAGCGTCACCGGCAGCCGGGCTCGCGTGTACGCGGCGCCCTTGCCCCGGCCGTGCGTGGCCAGGCGACGCTCCAGGTTGTTGGTGGCACCCGTGTAGAGCGTGCCGTCCCGGCAGCGCAGCATGTACACGGTCCAGGCGGTGGGCGGGGCTTCCGACACGGCGAGCCCCACTCTACCGCCAGGACCGCGCCCCTCAGAAAAGCTTCTGCCCGCCCCCACGCTTGCCGTACAGGCGCGCCAGCCGCCGCGTCCGGGTGCGGACCGCGTGCGTCTTGCGAACGCGCGCCATGACGTCCGACACCTGCGCCAGCGGATCCGTCCGCCACCCCGCCAGGACCTGCGTTTCGTGCACCACGCCCACCAGACCGCCCCCTGCTC
>NZ_RAWP01000097.1:0-40138 GCF_003668935.1 Corallococcus sp. AB032C
GGGCGGGGGCGGGCTGCGGGTTCATGAAGGGCTCCTCTATCACGCGACGCTCGCCTACCGCGAAGGGGAGGGGAAAGCTTCCCGGAACAGGCGCCGGGCATTCTCGGTCGTCCGCTGGGCGAGCGCCTCCACGGGCTCCCCCAGCACGTGCGCCATGCCCGCGAGGATGTGGGGCAGGTAGCCGGGTTCGGACCGCTGCCCCCGGAAGGGCGTGGGCGCCTGGTCCGGCGAGTCCGTCTCCGCCACCAGCCGGTCCGCCGGAATCACGCGAAGGGCGTCCAGCGGCTTGCGCGCCTCCGCCCACGTCACCGGGCCCGCGAAGGAGAAGTGACAGCCCTTCTGGATGTAGAAGCGCGCCAGCTCCGCGCCGCCGCTGTAGCTGTGCATCAGGATGCCGGCCTCCGGCCAGGCTTCCGCCTTCAGGAACTCCATCATCGCCGGGTGCAGCCGGTGGCAGTGCATCAGCACCGGCAGCCCGTACTTGCGCGCCAGGGCCAGGTGTCCGCGCAGCACCGCCAGCTGCCGCTCCAGCGGGGCGCCGGGGAGGGACGGGCCATCCAGGCCGCACTCGCCCACCGCCACCGCGCCGCCTTGCGACAGCAGCGCGTCCAGCCGCTCCAGGTGCGCGCCGTCATCCTCCGCTGGCAGGTCCGGCAGGAACTGGGGATGGATGCCCAGTCCCACCTGGATGCGCGCGTCCTTTCGCGGCAGCGTGAGCAATGGCTCCCACGTGTCCGGGCCCACCGCGGGGATGAGGATGCCGTGCAGGCCCGCGGCCCAGGCGCGCGCGACAACGCTGTCGCGGTCGGGGTCGAAGCGCGAGGCGTCCAGATGGCAGTGCGTGTCGATCATTGAGCACCCTTCTTCTCAATCCAGTTCAATCACTGACAGCCTCGGAGGCCATGCCCTTCAAGGCCTGCTGGCACCCGTGAACGCGAAGCTAAGACGCGCCCCCTGACTTTGGTGCATCGCGACCTGGGAGGCGTGGAAATGATCAAGCGAGTGGTGTTGGGGGCGTTGTTCGGTGCGCTGACGGTGTTGGGGACGGGCTGTGGCGACGAGTGCGTCGATCAGTTCGACTGCCGTGACAAGGGCGCCGCGCCGGCGGGCCAGGAATGGATCTGCAACGCGGACAACAAGTGCGAGCTGCAGAACCTCGTGTTCCCGCCGGAAGAGGACGCGGGCACGGAGGTTGATGCGGGCACGGAGGTCGACGCGGGCACGGAGGTCGACGCGGGCACCGAGGACGCTGGGACGGAAGTCGATGCCGGCACCGACGCGGGCATGAACGTGGCCAAGGGCGGCGCGTGCACCGCGTCCGCGGAGTGCATGGCGGGCCTGCGCTGCGAGGCCGCCACCTGCCAGTCGCTCCTCATCGCCGTGACGGGCAACGACGGCGGCACGCGCGCGCTGGTGACGGAATACGACGTGCCGGGGATGACGTCGCTCAGCGCCGACGGTGTCGCCAGCGCCTACCCGCGCTTCGGCCCGGACGGCGCCCAGGTGGCCTTCGTGCAGGGGGACGTCACCGGCGCCGCGGGTGAGCTCGCGGTGCGCCCGGTGCCGCTCACGGCCGCCGCGCCCACCGTGCTGACCACGGGCACGGCTTCCAGCAGCACGCGCATCCGCTACATGGAGTGGGAGCCGGGCAACCTCATCACCTGGGTGCGCGGCAGCACGGGCATCTCCACCATCGCGGCGACGGGCGGCTCGCCCACGCAGGCCACCGTCAACGGCACCTTCCCGGACCTGGCGCCCAACGGCACGGACTACGCCTACAGCGCCGCGGGCAACGGCATCTACGTCTCCACGGGCGGCGGCGCGCCGGCTCCGCTGGCGGGTTCGCCCACCTCGGGCGAGCAGCCGCACTACAACCGCACCACCTCGCAGCTGCTCTTCCTGGCCAACCCAGACAACCTCACCGTGACCTTCGGCACGGACACCACCCCGGTGCTGCGGCTGTACTCGCTGCCGGTGACGGGCGGCGGCACCCCGGCGCTGCTCGCGGACAGGACCTCCGAAAACGCGACGGGCGGCACCGTGGACTCGTACATCGCGAACCCGAACTGGTCGCCGGATGGCAGCTGGGTGGCGTACGTGCGCGCCTACTACCAGAACATCAATGGCGCGGCCACGCTGTGCGGCAACACCGGCGCGACGCTGTGCGGGACCACGCCGGGCAACGTCATCTTCCTGCAGCGCGTGAACACCACCACGGGCGCGGCGGACGGCGCCCCGGTGAAGCTCGCTGACAACGCCACGCTGCCGTCGTTCTCTCCGGACGGCCAGCTCGTGGCCTACGTCTTCGGCGGAGCGCTCTACGTGCAGCCCATCGACCCGGCCACCGGCCAGCCCACCGGAACCCTCATCCAGCACCCGAAGGACACGTACACGGTGCTGACCAACGAGGGTGACGACTACCGCCCGCGCTGGCAGCCCCGCTAGGGGGTGTCCCTAATTAAGCCAAAGCATCATGCAGGCCAGGTGGAGGACCGCCAGGTAGTTGGTGGCGGTCTTCTCGTAGCGGGTGGCCACGGCGCGGAAGCGCTTGAGGCGGTGGAACATGCACTCCACCTGGATGCGCAGCCGGTAGAGGGCGCGACTGTTGCGGCGCCGGTGGTGCTTGCGCGTTGGATTCATCGCGATGACGGGCCTCATTCCGCGCTCCCGGACGGCCTGCACGAGGTGGTCGGCGTCATAGCCGGCGTCGGCGATGAGCGCCTTGCCGTGCGCATACTGAATGAGGTGCTCGGCTTCAGTGACGTCGCCGCGCTGCCCAGGCGTCAGCGTCACTTCGAGCGGTTGGCCCTGGGTGGTGCACAGGGCGTGGACCTTGGAAGAAAAGCCTCCTCGAGAACGGCCCAGAGCATTGCATCGGCCCCCCCTTTTGCGCCCGCGGCGTCCTGATGCGCCCGGATGATGGTGGCGTCCAGCAGCGAGCCGACATCATCCACTTGCAACTGCAGCGACTTGAAGAGCCCCTCCCATACGCCTCGGGTCGCCCAGCGCCCGAAGCGGTTGTAGACCGTCTTCCAGGGCCCGTAACGCTCTGGCAAGTCACGCCAGGGTGCGCCCGTCTTCACCCGCCAGAGCACTGCATTGACGAACTGCCGGTCACCTTTCTTGGTGCGCGGCCCTCGTCGGGCAGGGATGAGTGGCTCAAGCTGCTTCCACTGCTCGTCCGTCAGCTCATGTCGGTGCACTCACCAGGGGTGCTCAGCTCTTCCTTTCCCTGCAAGCTCAACCCTGCCCACGGGGCTGGCGGCCGCTCGGCCTCCAGCACCTTTCTTCAGATAATTAGGGACACCCCCTAGTCCCAGGCACCCAAAGCCCCGCGCTCCGGGGTTTCCCGGCCCGTGTTCCCGGTTTTGCGAGGGAGCACGGGCCTTCGTGTTTCAGGTGCGAAGCGCGCAGCACACCTGGCGCGAAGTGACGAACGCGGGCAGTCCAGGGTCCGGATGAACCCCGAGCGGATCCATTACCCAGTCCAACGGATCCAGGTTCCAGGACGAAAAGAAGGGGAGAAGGACTCCACCCGCGCTCACGCGAAACGCGGCACCTGGTGGAGAAAGGCTGACAGCCGTGTCGCGACAGCTCCGCGCCCGCGCGCTCCGTTTCAGCGGAGCACGGCCTGGGCTTCGGGGGCCGGGACGCGGGCGCTTTCAGCTCTCGACGACGATGCGGCGGCCCAGCGCCCGGGTCATCTGCGGGGAGGTGACGAGCTCCAGCACGCCGCTCATCTCTCCGCCCGCTGTGTCGAACGCCGCCGCGATGACCTCACCGAGGGTGAGCTGGGCCTTCTGGGCCGCCACCCGCGCGCGCTTCGCCGTGCGACGCAGCGCGGGCATCACCCGCCGACCCTGCCGCCGCACCGTGCCACCCTTCGTCTTGCTGCCTGCGGTCCGCTTCGCCATGGTTCCTCCCGCTACTGCCGATACGCGGGTGAGTACCTCGTCGGTCTGACACCATGCAGGCGAGGTGCCAGGGCTCAGCCTCCCCGTCAGGTCCCTGAATCCAGGGGTTTTCCTCGCGGGTAGCGGGTTTCCGAGGGGCGGACGGGCCTTCCTTTTTTCAGTCCTCCAGGGTCGTTCCTCGTTCTGTCGAGTTTTTCGTTCATTCAGCGCGGTGGTTTCCACGCATCGTTCAATGGAGCGCACCGGCCCGAGGCCGTGCGACGACAGGGCTGGGTCAGGTGTACCCCCCTGGCCACAGCCCCTGCGGGCAGGCGACCGCGGTGCGGTTGGGACTCGGCGTGGATTCGGGGTAGAGGGCGGGCGCCCATGCGAGTCCAGGTCCTCTTCCACGACAACTGTTTCGACGGCGCGGCCAGCGCCGCGGTCTTCACCCGCTTCTACCGGGAGCGCGTGCGCGCCGACGCGACGTTCAGCTACCGGGGCCTCGCCCACAAGCCGGGGGCGGAGGGCATCGACGCGGCCGTCTTCACGGGCGACGAGAACGTCATCGTCGACTTCCGCTACAGCCAGGACGCGCGGCTCACCTGGTGGTTCGACCACCACGCCTCCGCCTTCCAGCAGGCAGGCGACGAGCCCCACTTCCAGCGCGACACCAGCGGCCGGAAGTTCCACGACCCGCATCGCAAGAGCTGCACGCTGTACCTGGCGGACGTGGCTCGCGAGCGCTTCGGCTGGGACGCGTCTCCGCTGAAGGACCTGCTGCACTGGGCGGAGATCATCGACGGCGCGCAGTTCCCCAGCCCCCAGATGGCGGTGGCGCTGGAGGAGCCCGCGCTGCGCATCATGACGGTGCTGGAGGCGACGAAGGACGACACGCTCATCCCGGAGGTCATCCGGCGCATGCAGACGGACAGCCTGGCGGACATCGCCCGGTCGCCGCTCATCGCCGCCCCGCTGGAGCCGCTGCTCTTCCGGCACCAGCGCAACATCGACCTCGTGCGTGAGAAGGCCCGGTACGAGAACGGCGTCGTCTCCTTCGACCTGGTGGACGAGGGCGTGGACAGCCTCAACAAGTTCATCGCGTACGCGCTCTACCCGGACGCGCGCTACACGCTGTGGGTGGGGAAGGGCGCGTCGCGCGCCAAGGTCTCGCTGGGCTCCAACCCTTGGAGGCCGGAGACGCGCAAGCACGACCTGGCGGCCATCGCCGGCCGCTACGGCGGGGGCGGCCACCCGGTGGTGGCCGCGGCGAGCTTCAAGGCGGACCAGGCCGACAAGGCCCGCGCCGCGTACCAGGAGATTCTCGCGGAGCTGTCCGGCGCGCGCTGAGCGCCGGGGCTTAGGGGCGGGCGAAGAGGTCGAAGCCCGCCTGCCGGAGCAGCCGTACCACCGACAGCATGGGCAGTCCCTGCACGTTGGTGCGGTCGCCCTCCAGCTTCTGGAGCAGCGCCTGCCCCCGGCCCTCCACGCGGTAGCTGCCCGCGCAGCCCTCCCACTCGCCGGTGTCCAGGTAGCGCTCCAGCTCCTCTGGCGGGACGGCGAAGAACGTGAGGCGCGCGTCCTCCAGGGTCTCCGAGTGGTGGCCGCCCGGCCCCAGCAGGCACACGGCGGTGTGGATGACGTGGGTGTTCCCCAGCAGGCGCGTCAGCTGCGCGCGCGCCGCGTCCCGGTCCTGGGGCTTGCCCAGCACGTCGCGGCCCATCTCCACCAGCTGATCCGCCCCCAGCACCCAGGACTCCGGATGGCGCTCCTGCACCGCTCGGGCCTTGCGCACGGCGAGCATCCGCACGGCTTCGTCGGCGGGCAGGTCGTCGGGGACTTGCTCGTCCACGTTGGGGGCTTCGGTGCGGTAGGGCACGCCCAGCCCGTCCATCAGGACCCGTCGCGCGCTGGAGGTGGATGCCAGGATGAGTTCTCTCATGGGAGGCCGGAGGGTAATGCAGCCGGAGAGGGGATGGGACCCCTCAGGCGGGCAGGCACGTCCCCGCTTCCTGTGCATGGGGCGGATGCCATAGCCTCCCCGCCCATGTCGCGGCGCGGTCTGCTCGCTGTCTGTCTCCTCCTGCTCGCCTCCTGCAAACGGCCCCCTCCGGCGAACGCCGACGCGGGCACGGATGCGGGCACGGCCACCACCGCCGTGGCGGCTGACGCGGGCGCGCTCGCGGAAGGCCCCGTGGACGCGGGCCCCCTCGCCTCCGTGAGGCGCCCGGACGACGCGGTGGCGGAGGTGCACCCGCTGGCGGTGTGCGACGCGCGGGGTGGCGCGCCCCTGGACGCGGCCCGCGACTACTACGACTCCGGCCACTACGAGGAAGCGCTCTCCTGCGCCGCGCAGGCCGCCGCGCAGGAGCCGGACCTCGCCGCCGCCCACGCGGAACGGGGCTCCGCGCTGGCCGCGCTCAACCGCGAGCCGGAGGCGCAGCTCGCCTACGCCCGAGCGCTGGCCATCGACCCCGGGGACGCGGACGCGCTCCTGGGCGCCGCGCACCTGTACGCGGTGCAACTGCCCTCCACGCGCGAGCGGGACGAACTGGGCGCCCTCTACGCCGAGCGAGGCCTGTCCCAGCCCTCCACGCCCCCGGAGCTGGTGCCGTCGCTGGCGCTGGTGGCCGCCATGGCCTTCAACGACCTGGGGCAGGCGGAACAGGCGCTGGACCGCGCCGCCATCGTGCTCGCCCGCGAGCCGGGCAACGCCGAGGCGAAGTACGAGAAGGCCCTGGCCCTCTTCGAGCTGTGCCGCTTCCGCGAGGCGAAGGCGGCCTTCGCGTCGCTCCTGAAGGACAAGGACCGCGCGGCGCACGCGCACCAGCACCTGGGCCTGCTCCTGGAGCGCGAGGGCCAGTGGGCCAAGGCGGACGACCACTTCCAGAAGGCCCGCGCGCTGGAGCCCGAGGACTTCCCCCCGCCGCCCCTGCCGTCGGCGGACGAGTTCAAGGCCCAGGTGAAGCGCGCGCTGGCGGACCTGCCCGCGGACATGCGCCAGGACCTGGAGGGCGTGCCGGTGGCCACGGAGGAGATTCCCTCCGAGGACGACCTGCTCGCCAACCAGCCGCCCCTGTCGCCCACCATCCTGGGCCTGTTCCGGGGGCCCTCCCTCCAGGAGCCGTGCGACGGCTCGGAGACGCCCTGCCGCTCGGTGGCCCTCTACCGGCGCAACCTGGCCCGCGCGGTGCGCACCCCCGAAGAGCTGCGCGAACAGATTCGCGTGACACTGCTGCATGAAATCGGGCATCTGCGCGGGGAAGACGACGAGGAACTGGCCGCACGCGGCCTGGAGTGAGCCCCGACATGCCTTCCCTTCCCACTGCCCGGGTCAGCCTCAAGGGCGCCAAGACACTGCGTCGCGGTACCCCCTGGGTGTACCGCACGGAGCTCACCGATGCCCCCGCCACCGACACCCCGGGCGCGGTGGTGGCCGTGGTGGACCCGCAGGGCAATCCCATCGGCCAGGCGCTCTACGCCCGCCGCTCCCCGCTTGCCCTGCGGCTGCTCACGCGCAAGGGGCCGAATGAAGAGAAGGTGGATGACGCCTTCTTCATCCGCCGCCTGGAGGCCGCGCTCGCCCGTCGCGCCGTTCTGCCGGGGCGGGACGGCCTGCGCCTGGTGCACGGAGAGGCGGACCTGCTCCCCGGCTTCTTCGTGGACCGCTACGGCCAGGGCCTCACGGTGCAGACGCTGTCGGAGGGCATGGACGCGCGCAAGGAGATGCTCGCGCGCGCGCTCGTAGAGAGGACGGGCGCGAGCCACGTCGTGTGCCGCGACGACGCCTCCGGCCGCGACTTCGAGAGCCTGCCCCGCGAGGTGCGCGTGCTGCACGGCGAGGGCGCCGCGCGCTTCACCTACCACGAGGGCGACAACCGCTTCGAAGTGGACCTGCTGGGCGACATGAAGACGGGCGCGTTCCTGGACCAGGTGGACAACCACCTGCGCGCGGGCGAGCTGGGCCGTGGCGAAGCGCTGGACTGCTTCAGCTACCACGGCGGCTTCGCGCTCGCGCTCGCGAAGCACTGCACGTCGGTGCTCGCGGTGGAGCAGGACGCGAAGGCCTCCGCGCGCATCCAGACGAACGCGGAGGCCAACGGCCGCGCCAACGTGAAGGTGGAGAACGGCAACGCGTTCGACGTGCTGCGCCGCTTCGACCAGGAGGGCCGCCGCTTCGACACCATCGTCCTGGACCCTCCTGGACTGGCCAAGCGCCGCGAGGGCCTGGCCACCGCGCTGCGCGCCTACCACGAGCTCAACCTGCGCGCCCTGCGCTGCCTCAAGCCGGACGGCCTGCTGGTGACGTGCTCGTGCTCGGGGAAGCTGGACCGCCAGGGCTTCGAGTCCATGGTCCTGGACGCCGCCGCGGACGCGAAGCGCCCGGTGCAGATCCTGGAGCGGCGGGGCGCCGGCCTGGACCACCCGGTGCTCGCGGGCCTCACGGAGACGGAGTACCTCAAGGCCCTCTACGTGCGCGCCCTTTAAGGCCGGGCGCGGCGGGGCAGGGGGCCGGAGCGCTACGGGATGCCCAGTTCCTTGCGCAGCCGGCCCACGACCTTGAAGTACTCGGTGCGGGAAAAGCCCACGTTGAGGATGTGGAAGTCCTTCTTGGAAAGCCCCACGCAGCCGAAGCAGTAGTTGCAGTCCTGCAGGTTCTTGCTCAGCACCACGTACGCGCTGCTGGAGCAGTTCTCGCTCTGCACGCAGTAGGCGCACGCGTGGCAGTTCTTGCACTCCACGCAGTGCGAGCAGTTGGTGCACAGCTCGCACCGCGTGCAGTGCGTGCACTGGTGGCAGCTGTCGCAGTCCTTGCAGAACATGCAGTTGGCGCAGCGCTGGCAGCCCTCGCACGCGTAGGAGCCGGGGTTGCCCGGGTCCACCGCGTAGCTCTTGGACAGCTTCTGGAACTGGTCCATGAACTCGCGCTTGCCCAGGGACGACACGCCCAGGCGCGCCGCCTTCTCCTGCTCCAGCAGCTCCTGGGCCGTCTGGGTCCGCGACCCCTTGTCCTTCACCGCCACAAACGCTCCTTGGACTCTTGAATCACTGCAGCTGGGCCAGTCCGGCCAGGTCGATGCCTCGCGCCACCCGCCGCACCTCCACGGTGCTGGGGAAGCCGCGGCTGGTGACGGCCACCACGAACCGCTCGCCTACCAGGAGGTTCGCCTCCGCGACGGCCTCGTCCGCGTCATAGCGCACGAAGCCCACGGCCTCCTTCCACTGGATGGGCGCCGTCGGGTCGCTCGCCGCGCGGCCCTTCGCCTTCTGCGCCGCCTCGCGGATGGCCTCCCCCAGCTTCAGCCCCATGGTGGTGTCCACGATGCGCACCTTCACCTCGCGGCCTTCGCCCCGGGTGTAGGTGCGCTCCGCCTCCGACACGGACACCTCGCCGTACTTCCCCGTGGAGCCCGCGGTGGAACCTACCGTGAAGCCCTCCAGCGACTCCGGCAGGAACGGCGCCAAATCCTTGAAGTACACGCACGGTGCGGCGGTCGTCACCACGTCGCGCGGGGTGGGAGATGTCGTGCGTTCGTCGTCACGGCATCCGCCGCCCACGCCGAGCGCGAGCGATGCGATGGCCAGCCGTAGGAAATAGTCGCGCACGAACGAATCAAAGGGTATCCCTGGCCCGCGCGCAATGGACCTTTCGAAGCTCAATCCTCCTCAGCGCGAGGCCGTGGTGACGCTCCAGGGCCCCCTGCTCGTGCTGGCGGGCGCGGGCAGTGGAAAGACGCGGGTCATCACCCACCGCATCGTCCACCTGCTCAACGAGCGGCCGAACCACATCATGGCCCGCAACATCCTCGCGGTGACCTTCACCAACAAGGCCGCCACGGAGATGAAGGAACGGCTCATCCACATGGCCGGGCCGCGCGCCCAGGGCGTGCTGGTGTGCACCTTCCACGCGTTCGGCGCGGAGGTGCTGCGCGAGGACATCCACCGGCTGGGCTGGCCGAAGAAGTTCGCCATCGCGGACATGGGCGACCAGCTCTCCATCATCCGCCGCGCCATGCGCGACAAGCGCATCGACGACCGCGCCTTCGACGCGCGCAAGGTCCTCACCCTCATCTCCAAGGCGAAGAACTCCGGCGAGGCGCCCCAGCCCAAGCCGGAGGGAATGGGGGACGACTACGACCTCATCACCTCCATGGTCTTCGCGGACTACCAGCTCGCGCTCAAGGCGCAGGGCTCGGTGGACTTCGACGACCTGCTGGTGCTGCCCGCGCGCCTGTTGCGCGAGCACCCGGACCTGCACCGCAAGTACACGGCCCGCTTCCAGTACCTCCTGGTGGACGAGTTCCAGGACACGAACCACGCCCAGTTGGACCTGCTCAAGCTGCTCGCGGGCGAGGCGAGGAACGTGTGCGCGGTGGGGGATGACGACCAGTGCATCTACTCCTGGCGCGGCGCGGAGGTGCGCAACATCCTGGACTTCGAGCGGCACTTCCCGGGCGGCAAGGAGGTGCGGCTGGAGCAGAACTACCGCTCCTCCCAGCGCGTGCTGGACGCGGCCAACGCCGTCATCGCCAAGAACCCGGAGCGCAAGGACAAGCGCATGTGGACCGACCGCAAGGGCGGTCCGCTGGTGAAGGTGGTGGCGTGCCCCAATGATGAAGAGGAGGCCCGCTTCATCGCGCACGAAATCCAGAAGCACATCTCGCTGGGCGTCCCCGCGGACGACATCGCGGTGCTCTACCGCACCAACGGCCAGGCCCACCCGGTGGAGGAGATGCTGCGTGAGAAGAGCATCGCCTACGAAGTGGTGGGCGGCAGCGAGTTCTTCGACCGCAGCGAGGTGAAGGACGTCATCGCGTACTTCAAGGTCCTGGCGAACAAGCTGGACGAAATCTCCCTCATGCGCATCGTCAACGTGCCCTCGCGCGGCATTGGCGACGTCACCATGGAGCGGCTGCACGCGCACTCGCGCGCGGAGGGCGTGACGCTCTGGACGGTGATGCGCCGCGCGGAAACCTATGACGACCTGCCCGCGGGCGCGGGCGGCAAGGTGCTGGAGTTCGTGGAGATGGTGGAGCGCTACCGCGACGCCTTCACCCAGACGCCCCGCCTGTCGGAGGCCACGCACAAGCTGCTGGAGGAAATCGGCTTCCGCGAGGCCACCCGCGCCAAGGCCGTCTCCGGCACCGCCGCGGACAAGAAGCTCAAGGGCGTGGATGGGGTGCTCGCGTCCCTGGAGAAGTTCGAAAAGCGCGAGGGCCCCAAGGCCAGCCTCCTCACGTACTTGAACCGCCTCAGCCTGGACACGCGCCAGGAAGAGGAGGACGTCCCGGGGCAGAACAAGCGCGTGACGCTGATGTCCCTGCATGCCTCCAAGGGCCTGGAGTACCGGCTCGTCTTCTTCATCGGCATGGAGGAGGACCTGATGCCCCACGGCGGCATGCAGGGCGAGGCGCAGAACCTCGAGGAGGAGCGCCGCCTCTGCTACGTGGGCATCACCCGCGCCAAGGAGCTGCTCTACCTCACCCGCTCCACCGTGCGCGTGAAGCGCGGCAAGGAGGTCCCCCGCACGCCCTCGCGCTTCCTGGAGGACCTGCCCCCGGACGCCTTCGAGATCGTGGACATGGACGCGCCGCGTCAGGGGCCGCCGGATGAGAAGGAGAAGAACTTCTTCGCCAACCTGAAGGAGCGCTTCAAGAAGCCCGCCGCCGGGGGAGCGGGCCCGGGCACTCCTGGCCGGGCGCCCTGAGGGGTCCCCCGTACGCCCAACCTTGACTTGATCCCGGCGTCCTACTAGGAGGGTCAGCCTTTCCGGGCTTCTGTCGGAGTTGAGGCGGAGGACCCGCGGTTGGTTACGCACGAGCACGCGGCCCCTGGCATGCACCTGGGCGCCGCGCCGAAGTCTGGAGTGCACGAAATGTCGCAGAAGACCTACAGCGCCAAGGCTGGGGACATCAAGCGCCAGTGGCACGTCATTGACGTGTCCGACAAGGTGCTTGGTCGCGCCGCCAGTCAGATCGCCACCCTCCTGAAGGGCAAGCACAAGCCGACGTACACCCCGTCCATCGACACGGGTGACCACGTCATCGTCATCAACGCCGACAAGGTGAAGGTGACGGGCACGAAGGAGACGGACAAGCAGTACTACCGTCACCCGTACGCCGGTTTCCCGGGTGCCCTGAAGATCACCAACCTCCAGAAGCTGCGCCAGCGTCACCCTGAGGACATCATCCTCAACGCCGTGCGCCGCATGCTGCCCCGCAATGCCCTGGGCCGTCAGATGATGACGAAGCTCAAGGTGTATGCTGGTGACACTCATCCGCACACCGCGCAGAAGCCGGTGGCGTTCAAGGTCGAGGCGTAAGAACAACCATGGCGATCAATCCTGAACTCGGTTTCTACGCCACGGGCCGCCGCAAGGAGGCCACCGCTCGCGTCTGGCTGCGTCCTGGCAACGGCGCTGTCGTCATCAACGGCCGCGACATCAACG
The DNA here is from genome assembly GCF_003668935.1 of Corallococcus sp. AB032C. Taxonomy (NCBI): domain Bacteria; kingdom Pseudomonadati; phylum Myxococcota; class Myxococcia; order Myxococcales; family Myxococcaceae; genus Corallococcus; species Corallococcus sp. AB032C. The sequence continues at coordinate 12,343 of NZ_RAWP01000097.1, forward strand.
AGTACTTCGGCCGTGAGACGTCGAAGATGGTGCTCAACCAGCCGCTGGAGATCCTGGAGCAGAAGGGCAAGCTCGACGTCACGGTCAACGTGCGCGGCGGCGGTCTCTCTGGCCAGGCCGGTGCCATCCGTCACGGCATCGCGCGCGCGCTGTGCGCCTTCAACCCGGAGTTCCGTCCGGCGCTGAAGAAGGCCGGCTTCCTCACCCGCGATGCCCGCGCGGTCGAGCGCAAGAAGTACGGCCAGCCCGGCGCCCGTCGTCGGTTCCAGTTCTCCAAGCGCTAATCACGCTTGTCGGCCAGCTGTCCGGCCGTTCGTCGGCGGGGGTTTCCTTCGGGAAGCCTCCGCCGTCGTGCTTTGCGGGCAAGCGGGTGGGCGTCGCCCCGTCGCGATGCGCGCGGGCGTTCTGCTACCATCCCGGCACCCTCATGGAACTCAACGAAATCCTGCAGATCGCCCTGCGTGGCGGAGCCTCCGACATCCACCTGAAGGCGGGCCTGCCGCCCATGTTCCGCGTGGATGGTTCGCTGGTGCCGCTCAAGGACGGCCGCCGCCTGCCTCCGGAAGAGGTGGCGCGCATGGCGTTCGGCATCATGAACGAGTTCCAGAAGGAGAAGTTCAAGGTCAGCAACGAGGTGGACCTGGCCTACGGAGTGCCGGGCCTGGGCCGCTTCCGCGTGAACGTCTTCCAGCAGCGCGGCACGGTGGGCGCCGTGCTCCGCGTCATCCCCTTCAAGGTGATGACGATGAAGGACCTGCTGTTGCCCCCGGTGTTGGAGAAGGTGTGCGGCGAGGAGCGCGGCCTGGTGCTGGTGACGGGCACCACGGGCTCCGGCAAGTCCACGACGTTGGCGGCGATGATCGACTACATCAACTCCAACGAAACCAACCACATCATGACCATCGAGGACCCCATCGAGTTCCTCATCCGCGACAAGCGCTCCATCGTGAACCAGCGCGAAGTGGGTGTAGACACGATGAGCTTCTCGCAGGCCCTGAAGTCAGCGCTGCGCCAGGACCCGGACGTCATCCTGGTGGGCGAAATGCGCGACCACGAGACCATCGAAACGGCGCTCCACGCCGCGGAGACGGGCCACCTGGTGATGTCCACGCTGCACACGCTGGACGCCACGGAGACCATCAACCGCATCGTGTCCGCGTTCCCCCCGCACCAGCAGAAGCAGGTGCGCCTGCAGCTCTCCAGCGTGCTGCGCGGCGTAGTGAGTCAGCGTCTGGTGCCGCGCGCGGACGGCAAGGGCCGCGTGGCGGCAGTGGAGGTGCTGCGCGTCACCACGCGCGTGCGCGAGCTGATTGAAGACAAGGACCGCACGAAGGAGATCCACGACGCCATCTCGCAGGGCACGGACTCCTACGGGATGCAGACGTTCGACCAGTCGCTGATGAGCCTGGTGCGCAACGGCCTGGTCACCTACGAGGAGGCCCACCGCCAGGCCAGCAACCCGGACGACTTCGCGCTGCGCTTCTCCGGCATCAGCGGCACGTCCGACTCGAAGTGGGACAACTTCGACGCCAAGGCCGGCGAGGAGCGTCCCATTCCGGGCTCGGCGTCCTTCGCGCAGAAGGGCGCGCCCGCACAGGCTGCCCCCGCGGCGCCCACGCCCGCGCCGGCTCCCCAGGCCCCGCGCCCCGGAGCGCCCATGGCCGCCCGGCCCATGACGCCTCCGCCCGGCGTCGCGGCGCCGCGTCCCGCCACTCCGCCGCCCGGCGTCGTCCAGGGCCGGCCGCTGCCTCCGCAGGTGGCGGCCCGTCCGCCCACGCCCGCTCCGGTGGCCGCGCCCGCTCCGGCGGCCAGCGGCGACGACGACTTCCAGATCGAACGCTTCTAGGAAACCCGGTGCGAAGGGGGAGGGCGCCGCTCAGGCGTCGTCGTCCCCCAACTGCGCACGCAGCCGGCTGAGGCGCATGGGGCCAATGAGCCCCTGGTGCGCCAGCGTCTGGAGCAGCGACACGGTGGCGCGCACGCGCGCGTCCTGCGCCTCGTCGGACTCCTGGAGGACCTCGTTGTCGAGCAGCGTCTCCAGGTGCTCCGGGTTGATGGACGTGGGGCCCTCCGACCACGCGATGTCGAACAGCGCCCGCGCCATGTGCTCGCGCGCCTTGCGGTCCGCGTCGTTGGGCGCGGCCTTGGCGAACGCGAGGAACAGCGCGTCCACGGACTCCTTGGACAGCGCGGCCAGGGCGGGCACCTCGCCCAGGGCCTCCTTCACGTAGTCCGCGTCGAAGTTGTCCACCTCCTGCTCGTAGCCGAAGGCCTCCTCCAGCAGGATGGACGCGAGGAAGGCGTCCGACTCCTCGTCGCTCGCGCCTTCTTCCTTCAGCGCCTCGCGCGCCTTCTGCGTCGCGGCGGACAGGGACTCGTCCTGCGTGAGCGCGCGGGCGGCGGCGTGCGCGGCCAGCAGCACCAGCGCGGCCTGGGCGTCGGAGGACAGCGCGCGTCCGCTCACGCCCAGCAGCATGGCCTTCTGCTTGGGGTTGGCGTCCGAGGCGGTCACGAAGTGCTGCTCTTCCGGAGTCAGCGGTTCACCCGCCTTCTCCTTGCGGAGCGTTTCCCTGGCGGCGTCTGCAGTGAGGAAGCGGGCGAGGATGGGGTGCATGGCGGGGCCTGTTACCACATGGTAGGGACTCCGCGATGGTTGACGAGCCCGAAGGCCCCGAGGCTGTCCAGCGCGCCACCGATGCCTGCCTGCGCCTGCTCAAGGCGCGCGGCCGCAGCCGGCATGAGCTGTCGCTCGCCCTGGAGCGCAAGGGCTTCTCCGAATCCGTTCGCGACGCGGTGCTCGCCCGCCTTGCGGAGTGGGGCTACCTGGACGACGCGAAGTTCGCGCGTGAACGCGCCCAGGCCCTGCTGGGCAAAGGCAAGCTGGGCCCCCGGGCCGTGCTTCAACGGCTCCAGGCCCACGGGCTGGAGGGCACGGAGGCTCGGCGGGCGCTGTCGGAGGCCAAGGACGCGGTGGGCTTCGACGCGCTGGAGGCCGCACGGCAGGTGCTGGAGCGCCGGCGCCTGGCCGGCCGCCCGCTGGACGCGAAGGAGCAGGCAAGGGCGGGGCGGCTTTTGCTCAGCCGGGGTTTCGCGCCGGACATCGTGACCCGGCTGGTGGGAGAACCTTCACTGGACCCCTCCGGGCAGGACGAATAGTTTGGGGGCGTGATGCGCTCCGTCGTCCTCGTCCTGTCCGCCCTGATGTTGTCCGCCTGTGCCGCCCTCTCCGCGGGGCCCGCGGGCGAGCCTGACTACGCCGCCATGGCCGCGGAGAACCTGGCGCTGGGTGAGGCCGCGATGGAGGACAACGACTACTTCAAGGCGGAGAAGTACTTCGACCACGTCCGCGCCAAGTTCCCCTACCTGGAGGCCGCGCGCGAGGCGGAGCTGAAGCTGGCGGACCTGGACTTCGCCCGGGAGATGTACCCGGAGGCGCGCGAGAAGTTCGACTCCTTCATGCGGCTGCACCCCACGCACCCCAAGGTGGACTACGCCGCCTACCGCGCGGCCCTCTCCTACGTGCAGGAGTTCCCCTCGGAGTTCTTCGCCCTGCCGCCTTCCTACGAGAAGGAGCAGAAGCCCATGTACGACGCGCTCCGGGCCATGAACGTCTTCCTGCGCCAGTACCCGGATTCGCAGTACGTGAAGGACGCCACGGCGCACCGGAATGACGCCCGCCAGCGCCTGGCGCGCCACGAGCTCTACGTCGCGTCCTTCTACGCGAAGCGCGAGCGCTGGAAGGCCGTGGCCCAGCGCCTGGAGGGGCTGCTCAAGGACTACCCGGGCACGCCGCTGGAAGAGGAGGCCCTCTTCGACCTCCATAACGCGTACGTGAAGCTCAATGACACGGAGCGCGCGCAGAACACGCTGCGGGAAGTCGTCAAGCGCCTTCCGGGTACGCCCGCTGCCCAGCGTGCCCAGAAGATGCTGGGCTCGTGAGGCGCTCGGAGGACTGGGGCCGGCTGGGGGGCATTGGAATCGCCGTGCTCGCCGCCGCCTGTGTCCTCCTGTTCCTGGGCTCGCGCCTCCTGGGCGCGGCCGCCGGACCGGAAGCGGAGATCATCACCACCCTGAAGCAGGCCGAGCACGACGGCGTGTCCCTGCCCGTGCCCGGTGCACAGGCTCCGCTCGTCTCCCGGAAGCTCCAGTACGCCCGCATCTCCGTCTCCGTGGCGCCGGATGGGCAGCGCGCGGAGGCCTTCGCCACGCTGGACTTCGAGGGCGCGCTGGGCGCCACCACGGTCAGCACCGCCGGCGTGGAGGCGGTGGCCTTCACCCGAGCGTCCGGCCGGTGGAAGCCCACGTCCTCGGTGGCGCCGCGGCTGGTGGCGGTGGTGGCGGCGCTGGAGGCGCGGCGGCAGGCCCTGGCGCAAGGCCGGCCGGAGGCGCTGTCACTGCTGGCGGGCCCAGGAGGGGACGGCGGTGCGGGGCGGGCGTGGGCGGAGGTGGCCCCCTTGAGCAAGCGGCGCCTGACGGTCCAGGCGTGGTACGCGCGCCTGGAGCGGGACGAGGTGACGGTGACGGAGCACTACCGGTTGGAGGGCGATCTCCCGGCCCGGCCGGTGGACACCCGGGGTGAGCGACCGCTTTTGCTCGTGCGCGAGGGCGATCAATTCTTGTTTTCGCCCAGGCTGATGTAGGCTTCCCGAGGAGGCAGGGGCCCGCGCGGGCCGAGTCATGGACGAAGCCCTCAAGCAACTACTGACCCTCGGGCGCGGCTCCTTCGAGAAGAAGCAGTACGCCCAGGCCGAGCAGTTCTTGACGAAGGTGGTCGAGCAGAATCCGACCTTCGCCGACGTCTACAACATGCTCGGCATCATCTACCACGACCAGGGCCAGTTCGCCCGGGCGCAGCGGGCCTTTGAGTCCGCGCTGCGGCTCAACCCCGCGTACACCGAGGCCGCGCTCAACCTGGCGGTCATCTACAACGACATGGGGAAGTACGCGGAGGCGAAGGAGGTCTACCAGGCCGCCTTGTCCCGCCAGAAGGGCGCCCCCGGCGAGCTGGACCCCTACGTCATGAAGAAGGTGGCCAACATGTACGCCGACATCGGCGACGTGTTCGCCTCCAGCGGCGTGTGGGCCAAGGCCATTGAAGAGTACCGCCGCGCGCTGGCCCACTTCCCGGAGTTCGTGGACATCCGCCTGAAGCTGGGCAATGCCCTGAGGGACGCGGGCGACAATCCGGCGGCCCTGGCGGAGTACGAACAGGTCATCGCGCAGAATCCGTCGTACATTCCTGGACGGATCAATTATGGAATCGCCCTGTACTCGGCGGGACGCCGTGACGAGGCGGTGAAGGTCTGGGAAGACGTGCTCGTGCGCAGCCCCGGCAACAAGAGCGCGCAGATGTACCTCAACCTGGTGAAGGACCCGGGCAAGGCGGAAGTAACGGGTTGAGCACCATGGCAACTTCCATCATCGAGGTCGCGGCACCGTGAGCACTCCTGGCGGTACGGCGAAGTCCTTTGCCCTCAAGTTCATCTCCGGGAAGTACCAGGGCGGCGAGTTCCCGCTGAAGGCCAACAAGCAGATCGTCGTCGGACGGTCGAGCGAGTTGGACATGGTGCTGGTGGAGGACATGGTCTCGCGCAAGCACGCGAAGATCCTGTTCTCCGACGGAGCCATCACCATCGAGGACCTGGGGTCCACCAACGGCACCTTCGTCAACGGCGAGAAGGTCAAGCAGGCCAAGCTGAAGGAGGGGGACCGCATCCTCATCGGGACCTCCATCCTCAAGCTCGTGCACCAGGGCGCGGAGAGCGCCGCCGTGGACGAGAGCGTCGTGAAGCAGAAGCTGGAGGAGGCCGCCGCCGCACAGGCCGCGCGGACCACCAAGGCCAGCTCCATGACGGGGAAGATTGAGGAGATTCCCCTCCCGGACCTGCTCCAGCTCTTCCACACGTCCAAGAAGAACGGCGTGCTCGTGGTCAACAACGCCCACGAGGGTCGCATCTACCTGCGCCAGGGCCGCGTGTACTACGCGGTCATCGACGACAACCACAACCTGGGCCCGCAGAAGAGCTTCAACCGCATCGTCACCTGGGAAGAGGGTGACTTCGAGCTGCGCCCGGCGGACTCGCAGGAGTTCATGGTGGAGCTGGACTCCTCCACCGAAGCGCTCCTGATGGACGCCCTGCGGCAGCTGGACGAGTTCAAGCGTCTGCAGCCGAACCTGCCGCCCATGGCCACGGCGCTGCGCATCGCGCAGCCGCTGACGGCGCCCTTGAAGGAACTGACGCCGGAGCACCTGGACGTGCTGCAGTTGGTGCACAACCACGGCTCGCTGGGCGGCGTGCTGGACCACTCGGACGGCGACGACGTGCTCACCGCCGAAACGGTGGTGCAGCTCATGAAGCGCGACTACGTGCGCGCGGAGTAGGGAACACCATGGCGGGCAAGAAGCCGGTGGCGCTGAAGAAGCGCCTCACGGAGATGAGCCACTGCGCGGGCTGCGCGGCGAAGCTCAAGGCGGGGGACCTGGCGAAGGTCCTGGGCGGGCTGAAGGGGGCGACGTCCCACCCCCGGGCCCTGGTGGGCTTCAACACGAATGACGACGCCGCCGTGTACCAGGTGGCGCCGGGCATGGCCGTGGTGGAGACGGTGGACTTCTTTCCGCCGCTCGTGGACGACCCGTTCCAGTTCGGCGCCATCGCCGCGGCCAACGCCCTGTCGGACATCTGGGCCATGGGCGCGAAGCCGCTGTTCGCGCTCAACCTGGTGTGCTTCCCGGACGAGCTGCCGCTCAAGACGCTGCAGAAGATCCTGGCGGGCGGCCAGTCCAAGGCGGACGAGGCGGGCATCCCCATCCTGGGCGGTCACAGCATCCGCGACCCGGAGCCCAAGTTCGGCATGGCCGTCACCGGCGTGGTGCACCCGAAGAAGGTGCTCACCAACGCGGGCTCGAAGCCGGGGGACGTGCTGCTGCTCACCAAGCCCGTGGGCACGGGCATCGCCACCACCGCCATCAAGCGGGGCCTCGCGTCCAAGGCGCTGACGAAGCGCGTGACGGCGCAGATGGCCACGCTCAACAAGGCGGCCGGTGAGGTGTTCGCGTCAGGTGCGTTCAAGGTGAACGCGCTCACGGACGTGACGGGCTTTGGCCTGCTGGGCCACCTGCTGGAGATGATGAACGGCGCGAAGACGCGCGCGGCGGTGGACCTGGAGCGCATCCCGCTCATCGCGGAGGTGCCCGCGCTGGCGGAGGCCGGTGTGATTCCAGGCGGCACGAAGACGAACCTCGCCCACGTGAAGAAGCAGGTGACGTTCCCGGAAGGGCTGCCGGAGCACATCCAGTGGCTGCTCGCGGACGCGCAGACCAACGGCGGCCTCCTGGCCAGCGTGCCCGCGCGCCACGCGCTCAAGGCCATCCAGGCGCTGGAGAAGGCGGGCGTGGACGCGGCCCTCATCGGCGAAGTGCAGGCGGGCCGCCCCGGCATCGACGTCATCGGCTGAAGTACGCGCGCCCGGGAGGGGATTTCGCCTCCGGGCCGGGCCTCCGCTAACATCCCGGTGCGAATGTCGCCGCGCTGCTTCCCCCTGGGTCTCCTCATGCTCGCATGCCTCCTGCCGGCCCTCGCCGGGGCGGGGGAGCGCGGTGCGCGCATCGTCATCGACCCGGGACATGGCGGGGCGAAGGAGGGCGCGAAGGGGCCCGGCGAAATCTGGGAGAAGGAGGTCGCGCTCCAGATTGCCCAGCGCCTGCGCGACAAGCTGGAGGCCGCGGGCAGCGAGGTGTTCCTCACGCGCGACCGCGACACGCTGATGGCGCTGTCGGAGCGGGTGGAGTTCTCCAACATCCAGCGGCCGGACCTCTTCCTCTCCATCCACGCCAACTCCATGCCCACGAAGCGGCTGCGTGAGCGCACCGAGGGCATCGAGACGTACTTCCTCTCCGCCAACGCCTCCGGTGAGGCGGCGCGCGCGGTGGCGGACCGCGAGAACGCGGAAGCCCCCACGGCCCGTGCGGCGCGTGGCCACTCCACGCTGGCCTTCATCCTGGATGACCTGGCGCGCACGGAGGCGCACTCGGATGCGTCCCGGCTGGCCTACGCCATCCACCCGCGGCTGGTGTCGAAGAGCGGCGCGGCGGACCGGGGCGTGCAGCAGGCGCCCTTCTTCGTCCTCACGGGCGTGGAAGCGCCGGCGGTGCTGATTGAAGTGGGCTTCATCTCCCACCCGCAGGAGGGCGCGCGGCTGGGGAAGGCCGCGTACCAGGAGACGCTGGCGGAGGCCATCGCGGACGGTGTGTTGGCCTTCCTCCGGGAGACGCGGCGGAGGGACTCCTCGCCCTCGCAACCGGTGGCTGGATCCACCGCGCCCTGATAAAGCGTGGGGGCTTCGCCTGTCCCTCCCTGTCAGGAGCCTTTCCCCGTGCGTTCGTTCAACCGTGGTGCGCTGGACCTCCGGCCTGTCACCCTCACGCCCAACGTCAACCGCTACGCGGAGGGCTCCGTCCAGGTGGAGTTCGGCCACACCAAGGTGCTCGTCACCTGCTCGGTGGAGGACCGCGTCCCGCCGCACCTGATGGGCAAGGGCAGCGGCTGGGTGACGGCCGAGTACGGAATGCTCCCGCGTGCCACGCACACCCGCGGCGCCCGCGAGGCCGCCAAGGGCAAGCAGTCCGGCCGCACCATGGAGATCCAACGGCTCATCGGACGCGCCCTGCGCGCGTCGGTGGACCTGCAGGCGCTGGGCGTGCGCACCTTCACGCTGGACTGTGACGTCATCCAGGCGGACGGCGGCACGCGCACCGCGTCCATCACCGGCGCGTACGTGGCGCTGGTGCTGGCCATGCGCTCGCTCAACAAGCCGGGCCTGTTGAAGGGTCTCACCCCGCTGGCCGCGGTGTCCGTGGGCGTGGTGAACGGCGAGGTTCGCGTGGACCTGGACTACGACGAGGACTCCACCGCGGAGGTGGACCTGAATCTCGTGGCCACGAGCGACGGCCGCATCGTGGAGGTGCAGGGCACCGCCGAGCACAAGCTCTTCGACCGCAAGTCGATGGACGCGATGCTGGACGGGGGACTGGCCGCCATCCAGCAGCTCGCCGCCGCGCAGGCGAAGGTGCTGGGATGAAGCCGAAGCTGCTCTTCGCCACCGGCAACGCCGGCAAGCTGCGCGAACTGCGCGCGCTCGTGGGCGACGCGGTGGAGGTGGTGTCCCTCCAGGACCTGCCCCCTGTGCCCGAGCCCGTGGAGGACGGCGCCACCTTCGAGGAGAACGCGGTGAAGAAGGCCCGCGAGTACTCGGAGGCCACCGGGCTGCCCGCGCTGGCGGACGACTCCGGGCTGTGCGTGGACGCGCTGGACGGACAGCCCGGCGTGCTTTCCGCCCGGTACGCGCCGGGGGACGACAAGGCCCGGTACGAGAAGCTCCTCACCGAGCTGGCGGACGTGCCGGATGAAAAGCGCACCGCGTCCTTCCGCTGCGCCCTGGCGCTGGTGACGGGGAAGGGTGACGAGGCCCGGGTGGAGGTGGGCCGCTGCGAGGGCGTCATCCTGCGGGCTCCGAAGGGGACGAACGGCTTCGGCTACGACCCCGTGTTCCAGGTGGAGGGGGAGGGCGGGCGCTCCATGGCGGAGCTGGCGCCGGAGGAGAAGTCGCGGGTGTCGCACCGGGCCCGGGCCTTCCAGTTGATGCGGCGCCATCTGTTGGCGCTTTGACCGGCCGGGCGGGCGTCAGGAAGAGCAAGCTTGCGCGTCCGTTCGCGTTAGGCGAAGAATGCAGCACTTCTCGGGGCGTAGCGCAGCCTGGTAGCGCACCTGCCTTGGGCGCAGGGGGTCGGAGGTTCGAATCCTCTCGCCCCGATTTGAAGTGCCGTACGTATCAGCAGGGTTGTCCGACCAGCTCCAGTAGCTCAGCTGGATAGAGCACCGACCTTCTAAGTCGGGGGTCGCAGGTTCGAGCCCTGCCTGGGGCGCAAATCTGCTGGCAGTTGGTTTTGGGCCTTGAATGGCTCAGGTTTCCACGGTAGGAGACCGCCGCTTTCAAAGCCGTGACGTGTGAAGTTGAAGTGACGGCGAATGTAGCTCAACTGGTTAGAGCGCCGGACTGTGACTCCGGAGGTTGCCGGTTCGATCCCGGTCATTCGCCCTTCTTCACTCGCTTCCTGTCGCGCCTATAGCTCAACTGGATAGAGCATCGGCCTTCGAAGCCGAGGGTTGGGGGTTCAAGTCCCTCTGGGCGCACACCCTTTCCCAGCTCCTTCCCGGCCTGAAAGCAAAACGCCCGCGCCCCTTCTGCTGGGACGCGGGCGTTGTTCATTTCGGCGAACGACGCGGCCTTCAGGCCTCCGGGTTCGTCCCGGCGCGGTCCTTGGAGGACGGCGCCTGGCAGCGCAGCTCCGTCTCCGCCTCCAGCGCGGTGAGGTTCTCGCGCATGGCCTTCGCCCACCGGGCCCGGGGCTGCTCCATCAGCTTCTCGTGCGCCAGGTCGATGGTCTCGCTCAGCTCGTCGTCGGACAGCTCGGACGTCGTCTTGCCCTTGTGGGGACCGAACGCCACCACCACCGCGCTCGTCTTCGAACGCTCGGGCGTCTGGGACACGGGCACCGCCGCCACCGTCGTGGCCGGCGCCAGCGGCACATCCACGTCCAGCCGCGCCTCCTCCTTCTCTGGCGTCCGCGCCATCTCCACCGCCTTGGTGGCTTCCGCGGGGGAGGGGGCCGGAGCCAGGGTGGGGAAGGACGCCTTCACCGGGCCCGGCTTCGAGCCCAGCACCTCATAGGAACCGGAGGCGGGCGCGGGTTCGTCGTGCGCGTCGTACTCCTCGGCCGGCATCTCCTCGCGCACGTACAGTCCGCCGAAGGCCTCCGGGTACGCCTTGCGCAGCGCCGCCACGCGCGCGCACTTCTCAATCATCGTCGTGGGAATCTTGGCCCACAGCGGCGTCTGCTGGACGTAGCCGGAGAAGTCCAGCCACACGACGACGGGCAGCTTCCCATCGCGCACCACGCGCGACCAGGCACCCACCAGGGCGCCCTTGCGCTTGGCCGGGTTGAAGCGGTGAACCACCTCGCCCTTGCCCTGGTCCACGACGATTTCGTCCTCGGCGAACACCGCGCTCGCCTGGATGCCCTTGAAGTCCGGAAAGCGCTCCGCCCGGGCGAGCATGCCCGCCTCGGAGGGCTGGAACTCGTACTTCGTCACCCAGTTGGGCCGCTCGCGGTTGCCCACGTTCTGTCGGCGCGCCACGCAGAACGCTTCCTTGAGGAGCGGATCCAACCCGCTGCGCTTGCACTGCTCGATGAAGAGGGCGAACTCGTCCTCGCTGATTCCCCGGGGGCAGATGGTCCGCTTCACCAGCTCCACCCGCTCCCGGTTCCAGGCCGCGCCCTGCGGCGACGTCGTTCCTTCCGCCTTCACATTCGCATCCATCACTGTGTCTCCAGCACCGCTCGAAAAGGCGGACGACCCTCGCCCGCCCACATGGTTGCCTCGGGAACACGGCGCACGACCCGTGAGCAGGGGCCTGGACGGTCCCCCTGCTACAGGCCTGAAGCGCGAACCGAGGCGTGGATCAACATGCGAGCCGGGCAGACCCTTCGCATCGCTTCCCAGACGCGGGGACGGCCGGCCGCACGCCGGGCATCCGGTTCCAACGCGGAGAATGGAAGGGGTGTGCAAAAACGTTTTGACAGAGCGGGCGGCGACCGGTATTCACCGCGCCACCTCGGACGTCGCGAAGCCAACGCGGCCGAAAGCAAAGCCGGGAGCGTAGCTCAATTGGCAGAGCAATGGACTCTTAATCCATAGGTTGTGGGTTCGATTCCCTCCGCTCTCACTCGCAGGGCCCCTTCTGGAAACGGAAGGGGCCCTGTGTCTTTTCCGGCACTCCCTGACGGGGAGGTCCGCCCGGGAAAGTCCCTGTCGTCCACGGACGTTTCGGAGTAGGACGGCGGTCGCGCGACGCGTCGGGCGGGTGGCGAAACTGGTAGACGCGCCAGACTTAGGATCTGGTACCGCAAGGTGTGAGGGTTCGAGTCCCTCCTCGCCCATTTCGCGTTGACCCGTTCGTGCCTATCCCCTAAAGCCGCACGTCCCACTTTCCGGTTGCCGCCCCGGGACGTACTGCCCGTGGAGGCGGCGAGCGAGGCCCGCATGAAGGTCCAGGTCGAAGAGCTCTCTCCCATTGAGAAGAAGCTCTCCATCGAGGTCGACTCCGCCCGCGTCGTTGAGGAGCTCAACCGCGCGTACGCCGCGCTCAGCGGCCAGGTGAAGATGCCCGGCTTCCGCCAGGGCAAGGTCCCCCGCCGCATCCTCGAGCAGAAGTACCGCGAGCAGGTGGAGGACGACGTCATCCAGCGCGTCGTCCAGAAGGCCTACCTGGACGCCGTGCGCGAGCACAAGGTGGAGGCCGTCGCCTCACCCCAGGTCACCAACTCCGGCCTCAAGCCGAACGCCCCCTTCAGCTTCGAGGCGCGCGTCGAGGTGAAGCCGAAGGTGGAGGCCAAGGACTTCGAAGGCCTGTCCCTCACGAAGGTGGACACCGCCGTCGCCGACGACGCGGTGAACCAGCAGATTGAGAACATGCGCCAGAACCTGGGCCGCATCGAGCCCGTCACGGACCGCGACACCGCGGCCCAGGACGACCAGGTCACCATCGACTTCGAGGCGAAGGTGGACGGCAAGGAGTTCCCCGGCAGCAAGGCGGACGGCATTGGCGTGCGCGTGCAGGACGGCGACCTCATCCAGGGCAACATCCCGCAGCTGGCGGGCGTGAAGGTCGGCGAGTCCAAGGACGTCGAGTACACCTTCCCCCAGGACTACCAGGCCGAAGAGGTCCGCGGGAAGACGGCCATCTTCCACATCACCGCCAAGGAGCTGAAGAAGGCGGTGGTGCCGGAGCTCAACGACGACTTCGCCAAGCAGACGGGCGTCGCGCAGACGGTGGATGAGCTGCGCGCCAAGGTGCGCTCGGACCTGGAGAAGGCCAGGAAGAACCAGTCCACCGTGGACGAGCGCGACGGGCTCATCAAGGCGCTGCTGGAGAAGAACCCGTTCGACGTGCCCCGCGCCATGGTGGAGCGCGCCATCGACTCCATGATGGAGGGCGCCTTCCGCCAGATGCAGCGCCAGGGCATCGACCCGCGCCAGCTGGGCCTGGACTTCAACCGCCTGCGCGACGAGATGCGGGAGAAGGCCACCCTGGAGGTGAAGGGTACGCTCCTCTTCGAGGCCATTGCCCAGCAGCAGAACATCCAGGCGTCCGACGAGGACGTGGAGAAGCGCATCGAGGACCTGGCCATCGAGGCCAACCAGCCGGTCGCCCAGGTGAAGAAGTACTTCAAGGGCCCGGACGAGCGCCTTGGGTTGTCTCTGCGACTCCGCGAGGAAAAGACGATTGAATTCCTCAAGGGCCGGGCGAAGTATTCTTGAGGTCTTTTCCTCAAGCCTTCTGAGTTCCTTCTAGAGGTCCATCCGACATGCCCTTCATGCCCGTCCCCTACGTCATCGAGCAGACCCACCGGGGTGAGCGCTCGTACGACATCTACAGCCGGCTCCTGAAGGACCGCATCGTCATGCTGGGAACGGAGATCGACGATGACGTGGCCAACGCCATCGTCGCCCAGCTCCTGTTCCTGGAGTCCGAAGACCCGGACAAGGACATCAACCTCTACATCAACTCGCCCGGTGGCTCGGTGACGGCGGGCCTCGCCATCTACGACACGATGCAGTACGTCAAGGCGCCCGTCTCCACCATCTGCGTGGGGCAGGCGGCCTCCATGGGTGCCGTGCTGCTGCTCGCCGGCGCGAAGGGCAAGCGCTACTCGCTGCCCTCCAGCCGCATCATGATCCACCAGCCGCTGGGCGGCGCGCGTGGCCAGGCGACGGACATCGAAATCCAGGCCCGTGAAATCCTTCGCATGAAGGCCAAGCTCAACGAGCTCATCGTCAAGCACACCGGCCAGACGATCGAGCGCGTGGAGAAGGACACGGACCGCGACTACTTCATGGGCGCCACGGAGGCGAAGGCGTACGGCATCCTCGACGCCATCCAGGACCCCCGGAAGGTCGTGGGCGTGAAGCCGGAAGAGAAGAAGTAGACACACCGACATCCGAGCGGACCGGGGTGTCAACCACCCGGTCGGCGGCCGGGGGTGCTGGGAATCTTCTCCCGCGCCTCCGGCCTTCTGTTTTCTCCCATCACCGGTATTTTCCCCTTGTTAAGTACCCGGAAGGTGCGTGGACGTTCCGGATGGGGGCTGACTAGATTGGTGTGGGCAGGGGACCGGACGCGAAGCGGGTTGGGGCCTTTCAGGCGCAGCGAGGGATTTCATGGCGGGTAAGAACGTGGAGAAGCGAGACAACCAGACCCTCTGCTGCTCCTTCTGCGGCAAGTCGCAGAAGGAGGTGAAGAAGCTCATCGCGGGCCCTACGGTCTACATCTGCGACGAGTGCATCGGGCTGTGCAACGACATCATCGCGGAGGAAATCGACCGCGAGGAGACCAAGGACACCAAGCTGCGCATCCCCCGGCCCTCTGAAATCAAGGCCGTGCTGGACGAGTACGTGGTGGGCCAGGAGCGCGCGAAGAAGACGCTCTCCGTGGCGGTGCACAACCACTACAAGCGCATCGAGTCCAAGGTCGCCATGGACGATGTGGAGCTGCAGAAGAGCAACATCCTGCTGCTCGGCCCCACGGGCTCCGGCAAGACGCTGCTCGCGCAGACGCTGGCGCGCATCCTCAACGTCCCCTTCACCATCGCGGACGCCACGTGCCTCACGGAGGCCGGCTACGTCGGTGAGGACGTGGAGAACATCATCGTCAACCTGCTCCAGGCCGCGGACCACGACATCGAGCGCGCGCAGCGGGGCATCGTCTACATCGACGAAATCGACAAGATTGCCCGCAAGTCGGAGAACCCCTCCATCACCCGCGACGTGAGCGGCGAGGGCGTGCAGCAGGCGCTGCTGAAAATCATTGAAGGCACGGTGGCCAACGTCCCGCCCAAGGGTGGCCGCAAGCACCCGCAGCAGGAGTTCCTGCAGGTGGACACCACCAACATCCTCTTCATCTGCGGCGGCGCGTTCGGCGGCCTGGAGCAGGTGATTGAGCGGCGCATGGGTGGGCGCAGCCTGGGCTTCGGCGCGGAGATTCAGTCGCGCAAGCAGCGCAACCTCAGTGAGCTGCTCAAGCAAGTGGAGCCTGAGGACCTGCTCAAGTTCGGCATGATTCCGGAGTTCATCGGCCGTCTGCCCATCATCACCGCGCTGGAGGAGCTGGACGAAGGCGCGCTCGTGAACATCCTGGGCGAGCCCAAGAACGCGCTCACCAAGCAGTACCGCAAGCTCTTCGAGCTGGACGGCGTGTCGCTGAAGTTCACCGACGGGGCCTTGAAGGCCATCGCGTCGGAGGCCATCCGCCGCAAGGCGGGCGCTCGAGGCCTGCGCTCCATCCTGGAGACGGCCATGCTGGACGTGATGTACGAAATCCCGTCCCGCAAGACGGCCCGCGAGGTGCTCATCTCCGAGGAGGTCATCCTCAAGAAGAGCGAGCCCGTCGTCCTGCACTCGCAGGACAACAAGGAGACGCCGGAGCCAAAGAAGGAATCCGCCTGAATCGAGGCGGAGCATCCTCTAGGGGCACGCAAGGGCCTGATGGGGATGGCGGGGCGCGTCACGGTCATTGGACCGGGACGCGCCCTTCGTCTTTCCAAAGCGGGCATCCGGGCGTGGGGACGGGCCACGCTTTTTTGCGGCCGGGGCGGGGGGCTTCTTGTATCTGCTGTCCCCCATGAGAAAGCTCCTCATGCCTGCCCTGTTGTCGCTCGTGGCCTGCACTTCCTCGAAGGAAGCCACGCGTGATGAAGCCCCCGCCGCGTCCTCAGCGACGCAGAGCGCTCCGGCCCAGGAGGGCCCTTCCCGCATGGCCTACCCGGCGACCCGTTCCGACGCGGTGGTGGACACGCTGCACGGCGAGCAGGTGGCGGATCCGTACCGCTGGCTGGAGGACGAGAAGGCCCCGGAGGTGCAGGCCTGGATGAAGTCGCAGGACGGCTTCACCCGTGACGCGCTGGCGAAGATGCCGGGCCGCGACGCGCTGACCAAGCGCTTCACGGAGCTGTTCTACGTGGACTCGGTGACGGCGCCCTTCCGCCGGGGCAACCGCTACTTCTACATGCGGACCCACAAGGACAAGGAGAAGGCCATCGTCTACTGGAAGGACGGCGAGTCCGGACAGGAGAAGGTGCTGCTGGACCCGAACGTCATGAGCAAGGACGCCCCGGTGTCCCTGGGCCGGTGGGTGCCGTCGTGGGATGGCAAGCGCGTGGCCTTCCCGGTGCGCCCCAACGCCGCGGACGAGGCCACCCTGCACGTCATCGACGTGGACACCGGTGAGTGGTCCAAGGTGGACGTGATTGAGGGCGCGAAGTACGCCAACACCAACTGGACGCCGGACGGCAAGGGCTTCTACTACGAGTGGCTGCCCACGGACTCCTCCATCCCGGTGGACGCGCGCCCGGGCTACACCACGCTCAAGTTCCACAAGCTGGGCCAGGACCCGAAGAACGACGTGGTGGTGCACGAGCGCACCGGTGACCCGACGACGTTCCTCCAGGGCGACCTGTCGCGTGACGGCAAGTACCTCTTCGCGTCCATCCTCCGCGGCTGGAGCGAGAACGACGTCTACTGGAAGCACCCGGCGGACAAGGACTGGCGGCTGCTCGTGAAGGGCAAGGGCGCCAAGTACACCGTCCTCGCCTGGAAGGACCGCTTCTACGTCGTCACCGACGAGGGCGCCCCGCGCCAGCGCGTCTTCGCCGTGGACCCGAAGAAGTCCGAGCGCGCGAACTGGAAGGAGCTGGTGCCGGAGGACCCCAAGGCCACTCTGGAGAGCGTGTCGCTGGTGGGCGGCCACCTGGCGCTGGAGTACCTCAAGGACGTGACGACGGAGCTGCGCATCACCACGCTGGAGGGCAAGCCGGTGCGCACCGTGCAGCTGCCGGGCGTGGGCGCCGCCAGCAACCTGCTGGGCCTGGAGGACCAGGACGACGCCTACTTCGCCTACAGCTCCTTCACCACGCCCCGTCAGGTGTACCGGACGTCCGTGAAGAGCGGGAAGGTGGACCTGTGGGCGAAGGTGGAAGTGCCCATGGACCCGGACGCGTACACCACGGAGCAGGTCTTCTACCCGTCGAAGGACGGCACGAAGGTGCCCATGTTCCTCGTCTACAAGAAGGGCCTGAAGAAGGACGGCACCGCGCCCACGCTCCTGTACGGGTACGGCGGCTTCCTGGTGAGCATGCAGCCGGGCTTCCGCGCGAGCATCCTGCCGTGGCTGGACGCGGGCGGCATCTACGCGGTGGCCAACCTGCGCGGCGGCGGTGAGTACGGCACCGCGTGGCACGAGGCGGGCAAGGGCGCGCACAAGCAGAACGTGTTCGACGACTTCGCCGGCGCCGCCGAGTACCTGGCGAAGGAGAAGTACACGCAGGCGAAGAAGCTGGCCATCTACGGCGGCAGCAACGGCGGCCTGCTGGTGGGCGCGGCCATGACGCAGCGCCCTGAGCTGTACGGCGCGGTGGTGTGCGGGGTGCCGCTCCTGGACATGGTGCGCTTCCACCTGTTCGGCAGCGGGCGGACCTGGGTGCCGGAGTACGGGTCGGCGGACGACGCCGGGCAGTTCAAGACCCTGTACGCCTATTCGCCCTACCACCATGTGCGCCAGGACGTGCGCTACCCGCCCCTGCTGATGATGAGCTCGGACCACGACGACCGGGTGGACCCCATGCACGCGCGCAAGTTCGTGGCGGCGGTGCAGAACGCGAAGGGCAATCCGGCGCCCACGTTGCTACGCATCGAGGCGAACGCAGGCCATGGTGGGGCGGACCAGGTGGCCAAGGCCATCGAGTCCAGCGTGGACATGTATGCCTTCCTCTTCCAGGTCCTGGACGTCGCCCGGTCGGATGCCGGGGTGGCGGCCGAGAGTCGCTAGAATCGGGGCAGGACACACTCCTGCCTCTCGGTGTTCCCTTGAAGGCAGGGTGCGGACCCCCAATCTTGAGCGGGGAACGGGTCCTGCGACCGGCGTGTTATAGAGCAGCGTTTCACCCTGCATGAGCGCTTGGGCGCCATGTGGGCAACTCTTGAAGGGCCTGCCTGTACGGCTGGCCAGCGGGTGGCGGATACATGTTCTTCGGACGTGACGACAAGAAGGAAGCCCAGAAGCGGGGCCTCACCATCCCGCTCTTGCCCCTTCGGGACATCATCGTGTTCCCCCACATGGTCGTTCCGCTGTTCGTCGGCCGGGAGAAGTCCATCGCGGCGCTGAAGGACGCGATGGCCCACAAGGGGCCGGATGACAAGGCGGTCATCCTGCTGGCCGCCCAGAAGAAGGCCAAGACGAACGACCCCTCGCCCGACGACATCTTCCACTTCGGCACCATCGGCCACCTCATCCAGCTCCTTCCGCTGCCTGACGGCACGATGAAGGTCCTGGTGGAGGGCGTGCGCCGCGCCAAGGTGAAGAAGTTCCACCCGAACGACGCCTTCTTCATGGTCGAGGTGGACGAGGTCGAGGAGACGCTGGAGAAGAGCGTGGAGCTGGAGGCGCTGGTGCGCTCCGTCCACTCCGTCTTCGAAGCCTTCGTGAAGCTCAACAAGCGCATCCCGCCGGAGATGCTGATGCAGGTCGCCAGCATCGACGACCCTGCGCGCCTGGCGGACACCATCGTCGCGCACCTGTCGCTGAAGCTGAACGACAAGCAGGCGCTGCTCGAGACGGAGTCCCCGGCCAAGCGCCTGGAGAAGCTCTACGAGCTGATGCAGGGCGAGATCGAGATTCTCCAGGTGGAGAAGAAGATCCGCACGCGCGTCAAGAAGCAGATGGAGAAGACCCAGAAGGAGTACTACCTGAATGAGCAGATGCAGGCCATTCAGAAGGAACTGGGTGAGCGCGACGAGTTCAAGAACGAGATCCAGGAGATTGAAGAGAAGCTGAAGAACAAGCGGATGAGCAAGGAGGCCACGCTCAAGGTCAAGAAGGAGCTGAAGAAGCTCCGGATGATGAGCCCGATGAGCGCCGAGGCCACGGTCGTCCGCAACTACATCGACTGGATCATCAGCCTGCCCTGGTACGACGAGACCCAGGACCGGCTGGACGTCACCGAAGCGGAGCGGGTGCTCAACGAGGACCACTACGGCTTGAAGAAGCCGAAGGAGCGCATCCTCGAGTACCTGGCCGTGCAGCAGCTGGTGAAGAAGCTGAAGGGCCCCGTGCTGTGCTTCGTCGGCCCCCCGGGCGTGGGCAAGACGTCGCTGGCGCGCAGCATCGCGCGGGCCACGGGCCGCAAGTTCGTGCGCCTGTCGTTGGGCGGCGTGCGTGACGAGGCGGAGATCCGCGGCCACCGCCGCACGTACATCGGCGCGATGCCGGGCAAGCTCATCCAGTCCCTGAAGAAGGCGGGCAGCAACAACCCCGTGTTCCTCCTGGACGAGATCGACAAGATGTCCACGGACTTCCGTGGCGACCCGAGCGCGGCGCTGCTGGAGGTGCTGGACCCGGAGCAGAACCACAACTTCAACGACCACTACCTGGACCTCGACTACGACCTGTCCAAGGTGATGTTCATCTGCACCGCGAACACGATGCACAACATCCCCGGTCCGCTGCAGGACCGCATGGAAGTCATCCGCATCGCGGGGTACACCGAGCCGGAGAAGCTCTCCATCGCGCGGCGCTACCTGATTCCGAAGGAGCAGGAGGCCAACGGCCTCGCGGACCTGAAGATCGACATCACCAACGACGCGCTGAAGACCATCGTGCACCGGTACACGCGCGAGTCGGGTGTGCGTTCGCTGGAGCGTGAGATTGGCGGCGTGTTCCGGAAGATTGCCCGCGACGTGCTGAAGAACGGCAAGCGGGACCTCATCGAGGTGGACCGCAAGCAGGCGATGAAGTTCCTGGGCACGCCCCGCTTCCGCTACGGCGTGGCGGAGAGCGAGGACCAGGTGGGCATCGTCACGGGCCTCGCGTGGACGGAGCTGGGCGGTGAGATCCTCACCACGGAAGCCACGTCCATGCCGGGCAAGGGCAAGCTCATCATCACCGGCAAGCTGGGCGAGGTGATGCAGGAGTCCGCCCAGGCGGCCATGTCCTACGTGCGCAGCCGCGCGGAGCGCTTCGGCATCGACCGCAAGGTGTTCGAGAACTACGACATCCACGTCCACCTGCCGGAGGGCGCGATTCCCAAGGACGGTCCGTCCGCGGGCGTCACCATGGCCACTGCACTGGTGAGCGCGCTGACGCGCGTGCCGGTCCGCAGGGACGTGGCGATGACGGGTGAAATCACGCTGCGTGGCCGCGTGCTGCCCATCGGCGGTCTGAAGGAGAAGACGCTGGCGGCGCACCGCGCGGGCATCAAGACGGTCCTGATTCCGAAGGCGAACAAGAAGGACCTGAAGGACATCCCGCTGAAGATCCGCAAGGCGCTGCGCATCGTCCCGGTGGAGTTCGTGGACGACGTGCTGCGTGAGGCGCTGCTCCTGGAGAAGCCGGAGGAGTTCGGCCGCAAGGGCGCCGGGGACAACCTGAAGATGGGGCTGTCCGTACCGGATGCGGTGTCCACGCCTTCCGTGCCGGCCTCCTGAGGCCTTCAGTCCCGGGCCCCTTGAGGGGGCCTGGGATGGGTGGTGACGAAGCCAGGATGCCGGCCGACCAGGAGTCGCCGGTCTCCTGGCTTCTCTCTTTTTTACGAGCAGGTCGGGTACAACGCGGGGAGTGGCTCCCCGCGCGCGAATCCTGTCCTACTCCCTGGTGCTGGTGATGGCCGCGGCCTGCGGGCCGTGCGGCTTCCAGCCCGAGCCGGGCGTGAAGGTGGTGGTGCCGGCGATGCCCACCACGCTCGACTGGAGTCATTCGGATCCGCAGAGCTGGGTGAACTACCCGGTGATGCTGGCCACGCAGAAGGGGCTCACCACGTTGGGGGCGGACCACTCGGTCCAGCCGGGCCTGGCGGAGCGGTGGGAGCGTGAAGCGGACGCGTCCGGGCATGAGGTCTACACGTTCCACCTGCGCGAGGACGTGACGTGGTCGGACGGTTCTCCCGTCACGGCGCGCGACTTCGTCTTCGGGTGGCACCGGGCGCTGCTGGGCCGCGAGCGCGGCGAGATGGCGGACCTCCAGGGCGCGGAGGAGGTGCTCGCGTTGCAGGAGCGCGGGGCTCCGGCGGCGGAGGTGAAGGCGGCGCTGTCTCGGGTCGGGGTGGAGGCGGTGGAGGCGCGGACGCTGCGGGTGACGCTGGAGCGGCCTCGGAGCTACTTCCTGGCGCGGCTCGCGAACGTGTACCTGTTCTTTCCAGCGCCTTCGGCCGACCTGGAGGGGAAGTCGGACGAGGCGGTGCGCGACTACTTCGACCGGCCTCGCGACGGGCGTCCGCTGGCGGTGGGGCCTTATCGAGTCGAGCGGTGGGACCGCGCGGGCGAGCGCGTGCGGCTGGTCTACAACCCGCGCAGTGCGTTCCTCCCGCCGATGGGACCCGGGGAGACGCCGGCGCCGGTGCTGACGCTGATGAAGTCGGAGATTGGTCCTGCGCTGTATGAGCGGGGCCGGGTGGACTTCGTCTTCGTGGACAGCGCGGCGGCGCTGCGCGGGATGAAGGCGGCGGACCTGAAGCGGGAGCCGCTGTTGTCCACGTACTTCCTGGGCTTCAACACGGAGCGTCCGCCGTTGGACCGGCCGGAGGTGCGCCGGGCGCTGGCTCGGGCGTTGGACCGGGAGGCGCTGCTCGCGGGGCTGCTGCCGGCCGCTCGCGCGACGAATGTGTTGCTGCCTCCGGAGCTGCCGGATGCGGCGACGCCGGAGCAGGCGGCTCGGCTGCCTCGCTACGAGCCGGAGCGGGCGAAGGCGGAGCTGGCGGGGGCGAAGGGGCTGGACCGTCCGCTGCGGCTGGTGGTGAAGGCGGGGGATTCGTTCGTGCCGGAGGAGGCGCTGGCGGAGCGCATCGCGGCGCAGCTCGCGAAGGTGGGCGTGCAGGTGGTGGTGGATTCGCGGTCGGACTTCTCCGCGGAGGTGGCTCGCAGGACGCCGCAGGGACCGCGCGCGTATGACCTGTTCCTGCGTCGGCTGGGCGCGGACTACGCGCACCCGAACACGTTCTTCACGTTGTTCGAACGGCAGGGCAACCACCAGACGGGATGGGAGACGCAGGGCGGCGGCGAGCCGATGCGCCGCTTCGAGCAGTTGCTGGAGGAGGCGGACGGCGACCCCGACCCCGTGCACGCGCGCGAGCTGTACGCGAAGGCCCAGGAGGTGCTGGTGGGGGAGGAGGCCGTCATCGCGCCGCTGTACCACCCGGACCGCTACTTCCGGGCTCGGGCGCGGCTGCATGGCCTGGACGTGGATCCGTTCAACTTCCTCGCGCTGCGCGCGCTGCGGCTGGGACCGGATGAGGCAGCCACGGCCCGCGCGGAAGGGCAGGGGCCGTAGCGCATGCGCCTCATCGCGACGCGCCTCGTGCGCCAGCTCGTGCTAGTTCCGGTGGTCGCGGTGGCCTCGTACTTCCTCATGGCCGCGCTGCCGCTCACCACGGAGAGCGACAACAAGCGGCAGGTGTCTCCGGAGCTGGCGGCTTCGTACCAGCGCGACCTGGGCATTGGTGAGCCGCTTGGGTTCCTTCGGCCCTGGCGGAAGCTCTTCGCGGGGGAACGCCTGGGCACCAGCGCTCAGGGCATCACCGGCGATGAGCTGCTCCAGAAACTCTCCGGCAGCGTGGGCGTGGGCCTGGTCGCGCTTCCCCTCGCGCTTGGCTGGGCGGTGGGCTTCGCGCTCCTGCGCACCCGCTGGCGGCGGGGACGCTTCGCAGTGCTCGGGGACGTGCTCCCTGCCATCGCGTTCGGGACGCCCGTGTTCATCCCCGCGCTGCTCCTGGCCCCGGCCGTGGTGGAGCGCGGACACCTGCTGCCGGAGCTGTGCGCGGCGGTCGTCATCGCCATCTGGCCGGGGACCTTCCTGGGCACGCTCGTGGGGGATGCTCTAGAGACCGAGCTGTCCCGTGACTACGTGCGCACCGCGCTCAGCAAGGGCCTGGACCCCGGCACCGTGCTGCGCCGCCATGTCCTCCCCAACGTGTGGCCCGCGCTCCTGGACGCCGTGACGCCTGTCGCCACCGCGCTGCTCGCGGGCTCGTTCGCCGCGGAGCGCGTCTTCGGCCTGCCGTACTTCGGCCAGCTCTACGTGCTCGCCGTCCTCAACAAGCAGGTCGCCGTCGTCGTCGTGTCCACCACCACCTTCGCCACCGTGCTCGTCGTCGTGAGCCTCACCGTGGAGCTCTTGCGCATGCTCGTGGATCCACGTGCCCGGGAGGCCCGCGCTTGAGCCGCATCCCCTTGCGCGCCTGGGTGGGGCTGGTCCTCCTCGTCGGCCTGGGCGCCTTGAGTCTCGTGGCCGGCCGCCTGTTCCCCGAAGCACTCGTGAACACCTGCCCGCTCGGCTGGGACCTGAACCGCCCGGACCGGAGCGTGTGCGAGCTGGCCTTCGGTGGCCTTTGGGTGTCCCTGGCCATCGGGCTCGCGGCCGGCGCGCTGTCCACCGTGCTGGGGCTGGCCGTCGCGGCGCTCGCGCGGCTGTCCGGTGGCGTGACAGAGCAGGTGCTCCTGCGTGCGGTGGACGCCGTGTTCGCCCTGCCGGATGTCCTCGTGGTGATGGTGCTCCAACTCGCCGGTCAGTCCCTCATGGACGCGGGCATGGGTAGCGGCCTGGGCCCCTTCGGCTTGATGGTGACGTCGCTGGCCCTGGTGGGCTGGGCCGGCCCCGCGCGCATGTTCCGCGACCGCCTGGCCACGCTGGAGGGCCAGGAGTACGTGGCCGCCGCGCGGGCCCTGGGCGGTGGTGGCGTGCATGTCCTTCGCGTGCACCTGTGGCCGCTGTTGCGCCCCTTCGTGCTGGCCGTGTTCTTGAGCCGCCTGCCGAGCGCCATCCTCACTGAGTCCACGGTGAGCTTCTTCGGCATCGCTCGCATGGAGCCCATGTCCCTGGGCCGCTACCTGGGCACTTCCTACGCCGCGCTCATCTACGAGGGCGGCGGCCGCGTGGTGATTCCCGCCTGGGGACTGCTCGTCCTGCTGGTGCTTGGCGCCTCGCTCGCTTCCCAGGCATTGGGGGGAGGTAGCCGTCGCGAAGTGTGAGGAATGCAGCACATTGAGGCAAAGGTTTCACACGGACGGAACCCCTTTGCCCTCAGGTGAACACCATGTCCCTCCCCACGGAAGAAATCCCCCTCTCGCCTGCCCGTGATGAGCGTCCGCGTGACGACGGTCTGAGCAAGGAGACCGTCCGGGGTTCGGTGCTGGTGGTCGAGGACGACGCCGCGCACCGCGAGCTCCTGGTGGAGCTGGTGAGCACCTGGGGCTACAACGCCATGCCCGTGGGCAGCGCGGAGGAGGCCGAGTTCGCCGTGCGCAACAAGCGCATGGACGCCGCCATCGTGGACGTGTTCCTGCCCGGCCGCAGCGGCACCACGCTCATGTCCAAGCTGCGTGAGAAGTTCCCGCAGGCCGTGCTCATCGGCGTGAGCGCCATGAGCGACGCGGCCACCGCTCGCAAGTGCAAGGGCCTGGGCGCGGACCTCTTCATCGGCAAGCCGTTGGATCCGGAGAAGCTGGCCAAGGCGCTGAAGTCCAAGCACCAGAGCTGGCACTGAGCGCGGCAGGGGAGCGGGTTCCGGTTGCACACCCCCGCCGGACGGTCGATGCTCCCTGGCGTGAAGAACATCGCCTCCGGCTTCCTGCTGGCCATGCCCCAGCTTGGAGACCCGAACTTCTACCGGTCGGTCATCCTGATGATCGAACACGGGGAGACGGGCTCCATGGGGCTCATCGTGAACCGGGGAGCGCCCCTGACGCTGGGTGAGCTGGCGCGCGGTCAGTCGATGGACATCTCGACGGACCGCGTGTCGCAGCCGGTGTTCGTGGGCGGCCCGGTGGAGCCCCAGCGGGGCTTCGTCCTGCATGACGACGAGTCCGTCGCGGAGAAGCACTCCGTCCTGCCGGGCCTCTACCTGAGCGTCACCCTGGATGCGCTGGGCCCCCTCCTTCAACGGACGGACCCGCGCGTGCGCTTCTGCCTGGGGTACGCGGGCTGGGGCCCCAAGCAGCTGGAGAATGAAATCGCCGCGGGCTCGTGGCTGTACGCCGACGCCACCGCGGACGCGGTGCTGGGTCAGGACCCGGCGAAGTTGTGGGATGCCACCCTGCGCGGACTGGGCGTGGACCCGGCCATGCTGGTGATGGGAAAGGGGATGAACTGATGCTCGACGCCGAGGCGCTTCGCCGTTACCTCCTGGACGCCCTTCCGGGCTCGGAGGTGGAGTTCAACGACACCACGGGGACGGGAGACCACTTCGAAGCTCGCGTCGTCTCCCCCGCCTTCACTGGCAAGACGATGGTGGAGCAGCACCAGCTGGTGTACGCGCCGCTACAGCAGTGGCTCAAGTCAGGCGAGCTGCACGCGCTGGCGCTCAAGACCTATTCGCCCGAGCAGTGGAAGAAGCTCGGGCCCCGCTGAAGAAGGAGCAACGATTCATGGATCCGACCCTCAAGGCCCAGTTCGACGAGACGGTGAAGTCACACCCCATCGTCCTCTTCATGAAGGGCAATGCCCTGTTCCCCCAGTGCGGCTTCTCCGCGCGCGCCCTCCAACTGCTCCAGCCGCTGGGCCCGGTGCACACGGTGGACGTGCTGGCGGACCCTGCCGTGCGCCAGGGCATCAAGGACTACTCCAGCTGGCCCACCATTCCGCAGGTCTACATCCACGGGAAGTTCGTGGGTGGGTCGGACATCCTGACGGAGCTGGCCGAGCGCGGCGAGCTGCAGGACCTGGTCGCCGCCGGCGGCAAGTAGGCGTTTGAGCGGGAGCGGGGCCGGGGGGAAGACCCGGGCCCCGTCCCCCGCGTAGACTGGGCGGCGGTCGCCAAGAGGGGTTGAAAGCCGCCGTGCTCACCGTCACACCGCCTGAGTCGAAGCCGCAGGACGCGTCCACCGAAGTGCCCGGCGTGCCGGTCGAGGGGGGCCCCCTTCCTCTTGGCGCGAACGTCGCGGTCGCCACGCCCGGCGCCGCGGTCGCGGATCCGGACGACCTCGTCAGCACGGAGAAGACGCCCACGCTGGTGGACCGCGTGCAGGCCTTCCGCGCGAAGTACGAGAAGCAGGAGATGGCCCTCTTCTTCTTCGCGGGCTTCCTCTACGACGTCCTCACGCTGAGCCCCGTCGACGACGCGCTCACGGAGGTGCAGAACTTCGTCTACCTGGCCATCCTCGCGGGCCTGCTGGTGCTGGAGCAGCGCTACCCGGAAGGCGTGGAGCCGCCGAAGCTGCTGGTCAAGGTATGGCGCTTCCGCGAGGACGCGCTGCACTTCTTGATGGGCAGCCTGCTGAGCGCGTTCACGCTGTTCCTGTTCAAGAGCTCGTCGGGCTTCACGCCGCTCCTGTTCATGGCGGGCATGTTCGGGTTGCTGGTGGCCAACGAGCTGCCGCGCTTCCGGCAATTGGGCCCCGTCATCCGCGTGGCCGTCTTCAGCCTGTGCGTGACGCTGTACTTCGCGTCGCTGCTGCCGGTGCTCTTTGGACGGGTGGGGTGGTGGATCTTCACGCTGTCCGTCGTGCTGGGGTGCGGGAGCGTCTACGGACTGCTTCGCGTGCTCAAGCGGTGGCGCCCGGATGAGAAGGTGCTGCTGCGCACGGTGGCGGTGCCCGGTTTTGGCGCGCAGGCGCTACTGCTCGGGTGCTACTTCCTGGGAGTGATTCCGCCTGTGCCCCTGGCGGTGCAGTACAGCGGCATCTACCACGCGGTGGAGAAGGTCCCCCCGAATGTCTATGGCACCTCGGGCGTGTATCGCCTGACGTCGGAGGAGCAGCCCTGGTGGAAGGTCTGGACGGCGTTCCACCACGGCGACCAGGAGTTCACGGTGCGCAACGGCGAGCAGCCCGTGTACTTCTTCCGCATCTTCGCGCCCAAGGGCTTCGAGAGTTACTACGTGGTCGTGCGCTGGTTCCATGACCACCCGGAGAAGGGCTGGACGGCGTTGGGCAAGGGCTATCGTGCCCCGGTGAGCAGCAACGGTTCGGAGGGCGGCTTCCGCTACTACGCGAAGCCGGGCATCCCGCTCAAGCCGGGCGACTGGCGCGTCGTGGTGGAGACGGAGGGCGGGCATGAAATCAACCGCCTGAACTTCACCGTCGTCGACGGCACGGGCACCGAGAAGCCCGCTGCGAAGGTGGACGTGTCCGTGCTCAAGACCATCAAGCCGCTGCCGCTGGAGGCCTGGGAGAAGGACCATCCCCCGAAGGCCGCGGCCCCCGCGGTTACAGCGCCGGCGCCTTGAGCAGCGTCACCTGACCCAGCAGCACCGGCACCGCCGTCTCCACGCGCAGGATGCGGGGCCCCAGCGAGAAGGGCAGGAAGCCGTGGGCTTCCAGCAGCTGGGCCTCGAAGGGCACCCAGCCTCCGTCCGGGCCAATGGCGAGCACCACCCGCGTGGCGCTCGTGATGTCCCGGGCCTGGAGGGAGAGGATGGCGGGCGGGTGGGGGAGCAGGCGCAGCGGCTCCGGGCCGAAGACGGCGTCCAGCTCGTCCTCGACGAAGGGGCGGAAGCGCTCGCGGATGAGCACCTCCGGCATGCGCGTGTCGCGGGCCTGCTCCAGGCCCTGGAGGAGCAGCTCGCGGACGAAGGCCTCGTTGAGCACCTTGGAGTCGAAGTAGCTCTTCTCCACGCGGGCCGCGTTCACCAGCACGATGCGGTCCACGCCCAGGGACGCCACGGCGGGCAGGACCTTCTTGAGCGCCTTGGGGCGGGGGA
>NZ_RAWP01000098.1:0-40032 GCF_003668935.1 Corallococcus sp. AB032C
GCCTTCGGGGGCGGCGCGGGAGGGGCCTCGCCGGTGGACACCTCGGCGTAGCCCTCGCGGACCTTCTCCGCGACCTTCTTGTTGTACTCGCGCAGGGCGGCTTCCTCGTCGGGGAAGGCCTTCTCCTTGCGCTGCCCCGCGGTGCCGATGCGACCGTAGGTGACGATGAAGTTGGCGCCCTGGACCTCGGGCATCCAGAACTTGGAGCTGTTGCCGTCGACGAATTCGAACCTGCGCATGGACGCGGAGGTTACTCCACCTTCGTGGCCAGGGAGCGCAATCCCTCGTCCCGCGACACGCTGCCCGTATAGCCCAGCTCCAGCCGGGCCTTCTCGTCGCTCACGGTCACCTCCTGGCCCACGAGCAGCAGCTCCGTGCGGGACAGGGGCGGAGCGCTCTTGAGGCCCAGGATGTCCCAGACGAAGTCGCTGACCACGGCCACGGTCGCGGCCAGCGCGGTGGGCAGGGTCTTGTCGCCAGGCTCCACGCCCTGCGTCTTCAGGAGCGCGGTGACGAAGGCGCGGAACTCCACGGGCGGGCCGTCGGTGAGGAAGTACGCCTGACCGCCCTGCCCCTTCTCCGCGGCCAGCAGCATGCCCTCCACCACGTTGGCCACGTGGCAGGTGGACGTCAGGTAGTGCCCGCCGCCAATCCAGCGGAAGCGCCCGGACTTCACCGCGGCGACCAGCTGCGGCAGCACCGTGGTGTCCCCCGGTCCCCAGACCATGCGGGGCCGCACCGCGACGGTGGTGAACTCCGGCGAGTTGACCTGGAGCACGAGCCGTTCGGCCTGGCCCTTGGTGGACGGGTACGGGCCCACGGGGCGCTCGGGCAGCGGGTGCGTTTCGTGGAGGTTCACCATGGGGCCGCCGTCCACCAGCACGGCCTCCGTGCTCACGTGCACGAAGCGCTTCACGCCTGCCGCGCGCGCCGCCTCCAGCACGACCTCCGTGCCGCGCACGTTGGTTTCATAGAAGGCCGCGCGGGGGCCGGACAGCTTCACGTGCGCGGCGGCGTGGAAGACGGTGTCGCAGCCCTCCATGCCCAGGCGCAGGCGCTCCGGGTCGGTGAGGTCGCCCTCCCACGGCTCGCCGCCCGCGGCCTGGATGGCCTGCGCGGCCTCTGGCGAGCGGGCCAGCGCACGCGCCGGTTCTCCGCGCTTCGCGAGCGCCGCGAGCAGGTGCTTCCCGACGAACCCCGAGCCACCGGTGACGAACGCGCGCACGTGTGAAGCCTCCTCCGTCCGAAGACGCCGCTCCTACCACTCCCCGCGCGGGCCGGGTAGCCCGCGCCTGTCTGTCAGAACATGTCGCGCAGCGAGGGGGCGGGGCCCACGAACAGGGCGCTGGCGGTGTCGAGCGACGCGTCGTCCCCGGTCAGCATTCCGGCGAGTTGGAGCGCGCGGGGCGTGAGGAAGCCGGTGTAGAGCGGCGCCAGGGCGCGCACGTGCAGCTTGAGGTGGCCCTCGCCGCCGGGCCGGACGCGGGCGGTGCCGCCCTCCACCTCCAGCACGAAGCGCCCCGTGTTCTCCGGGAGGAGGTCGTCCTCCACGTCCAGATGGAGCGCGCCAGACAGGCCGGGAGCGAAGCCGCGTGCCTCCAGGGCGCGGGGGACATCCAGGAGGCGCGTCATCCAGTGCATGGAGAGCTTCACCTGGTAGGTCTGTTCACGCAGCAGCGCGAGGAGCGGCTCGTCCGCGCCGCCGAACCACATCACGTCCCGCGCCAGCGAGCGGTGGTCGCCCAGGAAGCGCAGGAGCCGTCGCGCGGCGGCGGGCGTGGTGGCGGTGAAGTCCGTGAGCTTGAGGACCTGCGTGGGCACGGCGCCTTGTGGCGAGAGGCCCCGCACGAGGTACACGTAGCCCTCCACGCCGGACGTGCCCTCCACGACGTAGCCGTAGGCGGTGTCGTTGCGGGGCGTGCGCACGCGCCGCCAGATGTAGTCGCCCCGGTCCAACCAGCCGTGGTGCTGGGAGGCGAAGCGCCGGTAGCACGCCTCCACCGCCGCGGCGTCGGACGGGCGCATGGGGCGCAGGGACAGCGAGCGCTCCCCCAGCTCCAGCGAGGCCGCTTCGACGTGGAGTTCGTAGCGCGCGCCGGAGACCTCGTAGCCCACGCGCCGGTAGAGCGGTTGGGTCGCGGGGTAGAGGACGGAGAGGGGAGCGCCTTCGTCGCGCATCTCGCGCAGGAAGTGATGGAAGAGGCGCGTGGCGGCGCCGGCGCCCCGGTGCGCGGGAGCGACGCCCACGCCGCCCACGCCGATGAGGGGCACCGAGCGGCCGCCGAGGAACTGGCCCATGCGGATGAGGGTGAGCGTGGCGGCCACTTCGCCGTTCACGCGCAGGATGCGCAGCGAGGACTCGGAGAAGTTCTTGCGCACCACGGTGTCGGAGTCCGCGAGCGGCATGGCGAACGCCTGCGCGGTGATGTCCGCGATGGCGGCCAGTTCCTGCTCATCCTTCGGCGGTCCGTAGTCGTCCGTCTCCATCCCGCATCCCCTTGCTTTACGTCAGGCGGCGCAGCATGGCGCAGCGGATGGCGCGCGGGGAAGGCCGGGCGGATCCGCTGTCACTTCGTGGGCTTCGGGGCCGGAGGCAGACGTCCGTACTTCCGCAGGGACTTCACGAGCCGGTCCGCGGGCAGGCCATGGACGCGGACGTTCTGGAAGCCGGTCATCGTGTCGGAGGCGAGCATCGAGTTGAGGATGGCCTCCTGGGTGGCCTGCACGGTGGCCTCGAAGAGGGGGGTCATCCGCTCGTTGTCGAGCATGGAGACCGGAGCGACCTCCGTGGTGCTCACGGGCTGGGTGGAGAACGCGAGGAAGATGTCGCCGGAGGCGTTCTCCCCCAGGCCGCCCATCTTCCCAATCGCGAGAGGCACGCGCCGGGCCACGCGGTCGAGTTGGTGCGGCAGGAGCGGCGCGTCGGTGGCCACCACGATGATGATGGAGCCCATGCCTTCCGGAGGCGGCGGACCGGCGCTGGCTCGCCGCGAGCAGGGCGGCAGATTGGCGCGGTAGGGCCCTTGGGGAGGCGTGTCTCCGAAGTAGCAGGAGCGCAGGTCGGGAATCTCTTCGCCCACGGGAGCGCCCGCGACGGTGAAGAGGCGACGGCTGCCGTAGTTGCACTGCACGAGCACGCCGAGGGTGTAGCCGCCCTGCTCCGCCGGGAGCTTGCGCGAGGCCGTTCCGATGCCGCCCTTGAAGCCATGACAGATCATGCCCGTGCCGCCGCCCACGGAGCCCTCCGGGACGGGGCCCGGGCGCGCGGCGTCGAGCGCTTGCATCGCGTGCAGGGGCCGGACGTGGAAGCCATCGATGTCGTGCAGGAAGCCGTCCCAGGTCTCCGTGACCACGGGCAGGCCCAGCTCCCAGGTGAGGTCGCGCTTCTGGGCCCAGGTGATGACGCCCTCGTGCACGGCGCCCACGGCGTGGGTGTCGCTGATCATCACGGGACCGGAGAGCAGACCGGACTCCTTCACCCAATGGGTGCCGGTCATCTCACCGCTGCCATTGAGGTCATGGGTCGCCGCGAAGACAGGCTGCGCCACGGCCTCGCGGCCCCGGGGCAGCACGGCGGTGACGCCGGTCCGGACCTGTGCGCCAGTGTTCAGTGTGACGTGGCCTACTTCAACGCCCTTCACGTCGGTGATGGCATTGAGCACACCGGGCTGTCCGCCGAAGGGAATGCCCAGGTCACTGGACCGCGGGCGGGCGGTGCTTGTGATTGGCAGGAGGCACAGCAGGCCCAGGAGGACGGCGGGACGAAGTTCCATGGGCTCGGGTTCTACACTTCGACGAACTTTCCTCCCACGATGCCGGTCTGTTCCAGGGCGGCCTTCAGTTCTCCATCGACGATGAGCGCGGAGCGAAGTCCCCACGGGCGGAACACGCGCTCGTCAGCAACCTTTGCTTTGTCGATACGCAGCCCGGCGACGTACTTGTATCCCCCGACCTTCTCGGGCTGCCCGTCCTCAGGAGTCCACAGCTTGAACTCTTCACTCGCGGCCTCATCAACGCATCGGACCGTGCGCGCCGCGACCAGGAGGAAATAGGGCTCGACCTGTCCTTCGACCTGCACTGGAAAGAGCTGCACGTCGGTGGGGGCCAGCGCGCGAAAAACTTCTGCGGCCCGAGGACTGAAAACGGGCGTGACCCCTACGCCAGCGGAGGTGAAGTCCAGGGGTTTCCCAGGACGGGAGAGCGGAATACGCAGTGGGCCTGGGTCGGGAATGAACACCCCATCCGTGAACACCCAAGGGTCATCCAAGGGTTGACCGTCCGCATGGGTCGGTGTCTTGAAATACCAACGCCCTGGTACATACACATCGATACCCAGGTCGAAGAACTGTCGCTTCATCGCGTCTTCACCTCGGTATCCGACGAGCTCACTCGCGCTGGTGAGGCGGCTCATGCCCAGAAAAGGCGGGACGACGCTCTATTCGCCCAGGCTCTACACTTCGACGAACTTGCCTCCCACGATGCCGGTCTGTTCCAGTGCGGTCTTGAGTTCGCCATCGACAATGAGCGCGGGCCGCCATCCCCACGGGCGGAACACCCGTTCGTCAGCAACTCTTGTCTTGTCGATACGCAACCCGGCGATGGCCCGATACTGCCCCACCTTCTCGGGTTGCCCGTTCTCTGGCTTCCAGAGTTGGACCTCTTCACTCGCTACTTCATCAACGCAGCGGACCGTACGCGTTACGACCAGGAGGAAATAGGGCTCGGTTTGGCCCTCGACCTGCACGGGAAAGAGCTGCACGTCGTTGGGGACCAGCGCGCGAAAAACCTCCGCAGTCCGAGTACTGAGAACGGGCGTGACCCCTACGCCCGTGGACGTGAAGTCCAGGGGCTTCCCAGGACGGGAGAGCGGAATACGCAACAGCCCCGGGGAGAGGATGGGCGTCCCGCGCGTGAACTCCCAGGGGTTATCCAGTGGCTGACCGTCGAGGTGGGTCGGTGTTTTGAAGTACCACCGCCCCGGCACATACACGTCGATGCATAGGTCGAAGAACCGTCGCTCCATTATGTCTGCACCTCACGGATCCGACAAGACCACCCGCTGCTGATCCAGCACTGAAGCGACTCACGTGCAGGAGAGGACGGCGGGACGAAGCTCCATAGGCCTGGGCTCTACACTTCGACAACTGTCCGCCCACGATGCCGGTCTGCTCCAGGGCGACCTTGATCTGACCATCCAGGATGATTGGCAGCAGATGACCAGTTCGAACCACATTTCATCAAGGCAAGCAACCAGCAGCACTACGGAGCGAGCTTTACAAATGGGTTCCCGATGACATGCATAGCCAAGAAGTCTGAAACGCGGAGATGGCGATCTCGAAGCTCGAGATTGGAATAGTAGGTCGCCTCAGAAACGGTCATCCCAGCCTTCAACGCATCGAGAAAAAAACCAAGCCACTGCGACGCAAGTGTAAACTTGATTGGCCAAGGACTCGCAACCACCGCCCTGCACCCTTGCTTTAGCAGTCGGTGCGGCAAACCGATAGAGCGTGACGAAAAGAGATCTCGATCCAAGCGACCCGCACTGCACACCAGCAAGACAACTATGCTGGAGCCTTGAATTGCATCGGCAACATCATCCACACCGAAAGACGAAATATCCTCACCGCTTAGAGTCTTAAAATAGCGCTCGCGACCCCACACGCTTCCATGTCCGGCAATAATTACCAACTCAGACTGAGAAACCTTTCCTGGATGAACCCCATGCGCCATGCCGACCGAATGAATCGGGAGCAATTTCTGCAAATCCTCATACATTATTGACAAAGGGGATGCGCCGCTCTCATCAGCAGGCAACAACCAAGCAACACGCCGCGCCAAAACTGGCGTCTGATTCTGCATATCCGCCCTGAGCCAAGTCAGCGATGGAACACTTGACACCGGGACTGTTGAACCAAGAAGTCGCCCGCCACACAAAAGCAGGTTCACCGGGATATCAGAGAGCGCGGTTTCTCTCACAATAACAATTTCGCTGCCGACGATCGGACCACTCATGCCGATGCCACGCATACGCTGCTCAAGCGCATTAATATCAGATATTATATCAGGATCATACGGATAGTTGATGGGATACTCTTCTCGCCATCGCCCAAGCTTACGCTGATCAAAAACAGTAACGGGCTCCATTTTCGGCCCAGCCAATTCGCCATTGGAAATACCCACATGGACCAAATTACCGTCCTCGGTCTGCCCCAAAGCATGGATTTCAATAGAGCCACTGCCCAACCGCGTGGCAAAGCCAACTAGTGCCGCTGGATTTGTCAAAACTTCAAGTGCGCTATTGGCCTCCAACTGCCCACCACCTTGAGCCACAGCGACTGAAGATTGCAGCAACCCAACCGTATGATCGGCAAGCAGTTCAATGGCTATAACTGCCGACACGGGACTATTTGCTTGTACGGCAGTCCCAAGTACTCTTTCTGCAATGAGAGATAGCTTCCGAACATCCTCGGCCAAGTCCCGAATATTTCGGACCTTGGGAACCCCCCATGAGAAATGCCTAACCGACTCCAGACCAGGATTTATAGACGCGAGAGCTTGAATTCTCGACGACTGCGGCTCGCCCAACAGCTCGAGCGCCCTCGCGAATATTTCGTTCGTCACCGTGGGGAGTATCCACCCTGCAATCAAGAATCGTCGTATCGCCTGAGCAAGAAGCACTGTCGAGACGACTGCATTACTTATTCTATCAAGAGCCCCTCCAACCAAGGCTGTGAGTCCCTTGGCAAGACTCTCCCAGTCTTCCTTTGGCGCATCACGCATTGAGATGAGGCGCTTTAATTCGATCGACGCCTCTAGTTCGTCGACTCGGTATACATACTCTTCAATCACTCCAGCAGTCGTCAGAAGTTGGCGCGCCCGTCCAGCCTGTTCTCGCGCCTCATCATAGAATCGCAAATCACGGAGAATTCGCGAAAGCAGAGCGACGAACGGGAAAATCTCGGTGTAACTGGCAGACACTTCACCTTGTGCGTTAGCACAAAGCCATCCGATCAATGCTTCATGCGGATTTCCCAGGCGATGGTAAACATCCGAATAGGTTGTCCACGCGAACCATCGATCTGTGCTGCTCTCCTCAGGACCTCGTAAAAAAAGCGCCTCTTCCGCAAGATCGCGCGCTGATTGGTGCGCGCCAGCATCTGCGCATCCATCTGCGGCAACACGTAGGAGTTGGGCAGGAGTCGCAACATCAGGAGAGACCTCGGCTAGATCAATACATGCCTTCAACAACTTGAGAATAACTTGAACATCCGCCTCATCGGCGATGAGCCTCCAAGCCATATGATCCAGATAAAATATCCCTTGCCGCAGCAGCGCAGCGGGTGAAGCTGGTAGGGCAGTTTGCCCGAGAGGCTCTGGCTTGAGCGGAACACCACCATCGGTGGTGCTTTTCGCACTCCAATATTCTTCGAAAAAACTCATGAAAACTTCTAGTGACGCCACTTCAACATGAGCTTGCGGAGGAGGCTTTATATTAATGGCCACAGGGGTAGTGAGCGTAACCCACAAGAGAATGACGAAGCCGTTTGCCCCAACCGCATCGGTGGAAAGGGCTCCGGAGAACTGCGAACGCCTGGCTTGGTCTTTGGGGTTCTGGGCGATATATCCAACCACATAATCAAAAGCCCGACGCAACAGATTTATCTCCGGAGAATCGCTCGCCAGTTTTCTTTTGCTGGAAATTAGCATCTCGGTAATTGACTCGATAGCCAGAGCCGCCGCCCAAGACCAGTTCTTGGCGTTGAGCTGGCGTGCCTCCAGCGCATCAAGTGCAGCCGAATACCATCTAAGCTTAGTTTCTGCCTCGCTCTCCTCTTTCGCTGGGGCCACATCGTCAGCAGAGGAGCTTCTGCGAGTCGCATTGAGCAGAGCGAACCGAGCACAGTCAAGCACTGCCTCATCTGCTCGACCTGGCAGTTGACGGGCGATGACACCGATTGCATCTCCTATTTTCGGCAACGACGTGGAGAATGCATCGGACATCAGAAGCCCATACAGAGCCCAGTCAGGCATTGCACTGCCAGCGGGGAATTGCACCCGTATCAAGCCATCAAGTCCAAGAATCCTTCCCTGCTCCAGCCTCTGCTCGACAAGAGCCTTGAGTCCACTTACAGGATACAAACCAAGGATTCTCGTCTGCGCGTCATGAGACATCTCCTCATCACCCATCTGCCAGGAAATCCGACAAATCCGACAGAGAATCATTAAACTTGGTCTTGCTCGCTCCAGTGCCTCGCGCAACAGCGTCCTTGCTGCCAATTTTTCTCTTGCATTTACAGCCAATTCCGCAACAACAATCAACTGCTCCGCACTTTGCGTCTCCTGGAGTTGCAGGAGATAAGGAGCTACCTGTGCAAATGCCTGAGCGTGTCTGCGTGCAACGCCTAGACAGATGGCGCGTGATACTGCCTTCTCTTCGGGATCGAGAACGCTCTTGTCTATTTCCGAAAGGACATGCTCGACTTGTCCCGACTCGGCTGTTGACACCCACTCTCGAAGGGCCTCCGTTTTGCTCTTTCCCGCAGCGGAGTGGCTTGCTCTTCCCCAAAAGGCGCCCGACAGTGAGAGCAATGCGTCGACGTTTCTTTGGACTTGAGGAGAAGTACGTCCGCTCAGCAATTGGACATACAGACTACCTATCACCGGTGTTTTACTGAGGGCTTGCGAGAGCTGAGAGAGTTGGTGAACCCACTCGTCTTCGGTGCCAGTAAAGGCGACCGTTTCACCACGGTAATAGGCTGCATTGTGTACGACTACGGCGGAGTTCGGAGGGATCGCTCTAATGCAGTCGAGCAGTGCGTCGGCTTCGTACGACGTCGGGTGATAGAACCGCATGGATGTTTCGATAAATTTCTTATGGACTTCAGGCTCAGCATTGGGAAGCAGTGCGGAGAGCAACTCAAGCGCATGACTTTTGAGCGTATCTATGGCCAAGGGCGAGGACTGCATGACTATGTGGGCAGAGTCAAAAGTCGGCATGCCCTCGATGTCAACGACAACGGTCCCGATCACAAACGAGGCCAACAGGCGGAGCGTCTCGTCTTGTCCTAAGCATAGGATATCCACCATTCCGAACTCTGGAGGGTCCCTTGCCCTGAACTCCCAAAAGACTCGAAGCTGAGCACGCAACTCTTCATCTTTGATCCGCGCGAGGATGGTGTCGATGTCGACAGGGCTTGGTTCGAAGGGCATGGAGTGAATTTACACTCAAGACCGCCGTAGTAACTGCTGCCTTCGCTTAGAGCGTCTTGAGTAGGCAATAGTGACGGCCGTCTGGTGGGCTGGCGGGGGAAGATGGGGGCATGAGGCAGTAGAAACGACGACGATTGGCGAGTGTCGAACGACATCTAGCGACGCATCGAGTCGTTACCGCCGCCCCGGTCCGAGCCCCCGCTCGGAGCGTCATGACCCGCGAGTCCCCGACTGCAGGGCCCTGGCCGGGATTCTCCTAGTGCTACGCACAGGGGATGCAGTGAGGCGCGCGAAGGGCACAAGCCCGTGCCATCCAACTTCTGCCTAACGATAATTCCGGGAGTGGCTGCCCACAAACATCGATGGCTAATTCTAGATTACGCAGCGCGGCATGAGACGGCGAATGAAGGCATGGAAGACTCAGACCTCCACGAACTGTCCTCCCACGATGCCGGTCTGCTCCAGTGCCTGCTTAAGCTGTCCGTCGACGATTAGCGCGGTCTGAAATCCCCACACGCGGAACACGCGCTCGTCAGCAACCCTTGCTTTGTCGATACGCAATCCAGCGATGTACCGGTACTGCCCTGCCTTCGCAGGCTGACCGTCCTCAGGTCTCCAGAACTGGACCTCTTCACTCGCCACTTCATCAACGCAGCGGAGCGTGCGTGCCGCGACAAGGAGAAAATAAGGCTCGGCCCGTCCCTCGACCTGCACCGGGAAGAGCTGCACGTCGTTGGGGGCCAGCACGCGAAACACCTCGGCCGTCCTGGCGCTGAGTATGGGTGTGAACCCCACCCCGGCGGAGGTGAAGTCCAGGGGGTTCCCAGACCGGGAGAGAGGAATCAGCAGCGGTCCTGGGTCGGCAATAGGCCCCCCGATCGTGAACACCCAGGGGTCCTCCAATGGCTGGCCGTCGAGTTGGGTCGGGGTCTTGAAGTACCACCGTCCCGGCACATACATGTCAATGTCCAGTTCGAAGAACTGTCGTTGCATCACGTCAGGCATCGGGATTCCTGGTGACGAGCTTGCGTAGGCGAGTGCCCGCAGTCGTCAGATCTTTCGCGATGGCCGTCAGGATGTCCACCAACGCGGCTCGGCACTGCGCGACGCCCTTGCAGCTCAGCATGGCCTGGTTGATTCGGATGCGCACTTCTCGATGGTACTCCGCAGGATGCGGCCCTCGGTGCCCGTTGATCCGCACCAAGTTCGCGGAGTCATTGAGGCTCATTCCCGCCTGTTCGAAGAACGGTTCGAAGAGGGGCGTCCAGGGGCCACCTGACTGCTCCGACACCTCGTTCTTATCCGTGCAGATGTGATGAACATCTCCCTCCGGGTCCCCCTGAATCCCTCCGCCACCGGGCCCCATGGCCACGGCAGCCACGGCGGTGGGCGCCAACGTGACGTTGAGCACTCCCGCCGACGACACGGAGATGGACCGCACCTCACCGGCCAGTGCGCGAGATAGCAGGAACCCACCCTCCACCTCCGCCCTCAGCGCCGCCTGCGGGAAGCCCGGCATGCGAGGCCCCTGCGCGGCCATCGCGTTCCTGCCACCGAGCGCCGTCATCGCGACGATGACCAACACCCGGGCCCCGTTGTCCCCAAGCACGCGCCCGAAGCGATGCCCCGCCTCCTTCAGAGCAGCCTCGTCCCGGGCGTCCCGCGACTCGTCCATGAGCCGCAAGAAGGCCTGCCCCATGTTCCACACAGGCCCCGTGCCCAGATACGCGATGAGCGAAGCCGTCAGAACCACCGCGACCAGCTTGGTGACAGGCTCCGGTGCGACCAGCATCACCATCGCGGTGCCAATCATCGCCGTGACCATGGTCCGCAGCGCGGCGGGATTCATCAGGTCCTCCACCGCGTCCGCAACCCCCTCCCAAACCGTATCGAGCGCGAAGGAGAGCGCCATGCTCCTCCGCGCCATCGGGTCCAGGGGAAAGTCATCGCTCAAGCGGAGCACGTGCCGACCTTGAGCGCCCGCGACGATGCCTCCCGCCGACGCGAGCAGGGAGCGCCGGCCGTCCTCCGGGACCGCGACATCCAGCTTCAGCTCGAGCACGAGCTGCGTGACCGCGTCCCTGAATGCATCCTCGTCAATACGCACCGGCTTCGTTTCCGCCGGCGTATAGGTGATAGGCCTGCCCCGCCCCGTGTCGAGGTTCACCACGCGCGTCGTCGCACAGCCCGCTGTCAGCCACAGCAGCACTGCCATTGCCCAGAGCTTCATGTGCCCTCCACGGCTCACGGATCCGACGAGACCACCCGCTCTGGCTCAAGCACCTCCCGCGTCTGCGCCCCACGCTCGATGTAGCCCGCACCGCCTCGCAGTTCGCGTCCGTCCTCCAACACGGCGATGAGGCTGTACGACGACTCACCTCGGACGGGATAGGTCAGGGCTACGGTGTCCCCCTTGCCCATGGCTCGGTAGATGACCTGGCCGTGGTCATGCTCAATGCGCACCTCGCGCACGTCCTGGCCGGTGCGGTTCTCCACGCGCACTTCAATCCCCGCTCGCGTGGGCCCCGTGTCGTGCAACCACAGCGCGACCCCGGCGATGACCGTCAGGACCGAACCCAGCACCATTCCTCCCAGCATCCACAGGCTCCGCATGGCACTCCCTCCTCTGTGATTGCCGTGCAGGCAACCAACGCCGCCGTTCTAACAGGTGCGTCCGCTCACCCGGTGCTAAGCCCTCGCGTCAGGAGGAAGCACGCCCATGCGGAAACTGACCTATTACGTCGCCACCTCGCTCGACGGCTTCATCGCCTCGCCCACCGGCGCGTACGACTTCTTCAGCACGGAGCAGGACTACTTCGACGCCATCGCCGCCGAGTACCCGGAGACGCTCCCCGCCGGCTATCGCGCATTCAAGGGCATCACCGGACCGGGCAAGCACTTCGACACCGTGCTGGAGGGCCGCAACACCTATCAGGTCGGCCTGGACGCGGGCGTCACCAACGCGTACCCGCACCTTGAACACCACGTCTTCTCCCGCACCCTCACGAAGAGCCCCGACCCCGGCGTCAACCTCTCCCGCACGCCGCTCGCCACCGTGCGCGAGCTGAAGTCCCGCGACGGCCTGGGCATCTGGCTGTGCGGCGGCGGCGCGCTCGCGGCCGAGCTGCTTTCCGAAATCGATGCGTTCATCATCAAGGTCAACCCCGTCATCGTCGGCCAGGGCATCCGCCTCGCCGAAGCGGGCTTC
The DNA here is from genome assembly GCF_003668935.1 of Corallococcus sp. AB032C. NCBI lineage: Bacteria > Pseudomonadati > Myxococcota > Myxococcia > Myxococcales > Myxococcaceae > Corallococcus > Corallococcus sp. AB032C. Next base: position 12,419 of record NZ_RAWP01000098.1, read on the forward strand.
GCGCCCCACCGCCTGAAGCTCACAGGCACGCGCACGCTCGACTGCGGCGTCGTCTTCCTGAGCTACGACCACCTCAAGCCCTAGCCGGGCCGGCCCCCGGTCCCCGCATTGGACCCGAGGCCAATGCGGCACCCGGAAACCGACGGCTCCTCCACGCAGGGTGTGAGCTTCCGCTCTGCTCGGAAGCACGGACTGCCAGCAGGGTTGGGTGGTGGATGGATCCACCCCGTCGTTCCTCACCGAAGCCCCCGCACCGTGCGTTACGCTGGACGGTCTATGCGAAGTCCCCTGGACGACAGCCAGCCTCCCTCGTCCGCCAGCGGTGGCGACATCGCCTACGCGACCCCCCACGCGGCTCGAGACATGGGCGCGCAGCTGCGCCTGTTCATCGACAGCGTGAAGGACTACGCCATCCTGACGCTGGACCCAGCGGGCAACATCATGAGCTGGAACACCGGCGCCGAACGCATCAAGGGCTACCGGGCCGAGGAGATCCTCGGCCAGCACTTCAGCCACTTCTACACGCCCGAGGACATCGCCCGGGGCAAGCCCCAGCAGGACCTGGAGGTCGTCAACCGCGAGGGCCGCTTCGAAGAGGAGGGCTGGCGCGTCCGCAAGGACCACAGCCTCTTCTGGGCCAACGTCGTCATCACCGCGATGCGCGACGCCCAAGGCCAGCTCGTGGGCTACGGCAAGGTGACCCGCGACTTCACCGAGCGCAAGCTCGCCCAGGAGCGCCTGCTGCAGAGCGAGGAGCGCTTCCGCCTGCTCGTCGAGCACATCCAGGACTACGCCATCTACATGCTCGACCCCGATGGCCGCGTCTCCACCTGGAACGCGGGCGCCGAGCGCTTCAAGCAGTACAAGGCCGAGGAGATCATCGGCCAGCACTTCAGCCGCTTCTTCCCCCCGGAAGACGTGGCCCGGGGCAAGCCCTCGTACGCCCTCCAGGTGGCCACCCGCGAGGGCCACTTCGAGGAGGAGGCGTGGCGCGTCCGCAAGGACGGCAGCCTCTTCTGGGCCAGCGTCGTCATCACCGCGATGCACGACCCGTCAGGCAAGCTCCGCGGCTTCGCCAAGGTGACGCGCGACATCACCCAGCGCAAGCAGACCCAGGAGCGGCGAGAGCTGGAGCTGCTGCGCGACGCCGTGCGCGCCCGCGATGAGTTCCTCTCCGTCGCCTCGCACGAGCTGAAGACGCCGCTCACCCCGCTCCAGCTCAAGCTCACGGCCCTGCTGCGCACCGTGGAGAACAACCCTTCCGCCACCCTGCCCGTGGAGCGCATCGCCCGCGACCTGGAGGTGGCACGCCGCCAGGTGCGCAAGCTGTCGGACCTCATCGAGGACCTGCTGGACGTGTCGCGCATCAGCATGGGCCAGCTGCGGTTGGACCGGGCGCCCATGGACCTGGCCTCGCTCGCGCGGGAGGTGGTGACCCGCTACGCGCCCCAGTCCGCGCAGGTCGGCTGCGTCGTCACGCTGGAGGCCGCCGCGCCCATCGAGGGGAACTGGGACCGGGCCCGCGTGGATCAGGTCATCACCAACCTGCTCACCAACGCGCTCAAGTACGGCGCGGGCAAGCCCATCCACCTCCGCGCGCGCATGGACTCCGGGTTGGCCGTGCTGAGCGTGAAGGACGAGGGCATCGGCATCCCCCACGAGGACCAGCCACACGTCTTCGAGCGCTTCGTGCGCGCTGTCTCCGAGCGCAACTACGGCGGGCTGGGGCTGGGCCTCTTCATCACCCAGCAGATCGTCGAGGCCCACGGCGGCATCGTCCAGGTGCGCAGCATCCTCGGCGAGGGCTCGACCTTCACAGTGATGCTGCCTCCGGGCCCGGACGTCACCCCGGAGCCTGACGCTCCTCCCGAGCCGTGAGGATGTAGCGGTAGGGCACCACGCGCGTCAGCTCGTGCAGCGTGGTGACCCCGGCCGCCACCTTCGCCAGCGCGTCCTCCACCAGCGTGCGGAAGCCCCGCGCCCGGGCGTGCCGGCGCAGCTGGACGCCCGGCGCCCCGGTGGCGATGAGCAGTTGCAGCTCCGGGTCCACCACCAGCAGCTCGAAGAGACCCACGCGCCCCTTGAAGCCGGTGTGGCGGCACGCCTCGCAGCCCTGCCCCGCCCGGGGCTGCACGCCGTCCAGGAGCGGCCCCAGCAGCGCCAGCTGATCCGCCGTCGGCGTCGTGGGCGCGGAGCACTCCGGACAGATGCGCCGCACCAGCCGCTGCGCCAGCACCGCGAGCAGCGCCTCCGCGATGTCGCCGTCCTCCAGCTTCAACCCGCGCAGGCGGCTCACCGCGCCAATGGCATCCGCCGTGTGCAGCGTGCCCAGCACCACGTGCCCCGTGGACGCCGCCATCAGCGCGGTGCTGCCCGTCTCCAGGTCTCGAATCTCGCCCACCAGCATCACGTTGGGGTCCTGCCGCAGGAGCGCGCGCAACAGCGTCAGGTGCGGCATCTGCGGCGACACCTGCTTCTGGTTCACCTTGGGGACCACGTATTCAATGGGGTCCTCCGCGGTGATGATCTTCTTGCGCCCGTCGTTGAGCCGCGCCAGCGCCGCGTACAGCGTCGTCGTCTTCCCGCTGCCCGTGGGGCCCGTCACCAGCACCAGCCCCTCCGGGTTGCCCAACAGCCGCAGCACCGTGGCCTGCAGCTCCGGCGTCATCCCCAGCTTCTCCACCGGCACCAGGCCCACCGTGGCGTCGAGCAGGCGGATGACCACGTCCTCGCCCGCGGGCGAGGGCACCACGCTCACGCGGAAGTCCACGAACTTCCGCCCGGCCTCCCCTTCGTAGAGCGCCCGCAGGCGGCCATCCTGGGGCCGCCGCTTCTCCGCGATGTCCAGCCCCGCCATCACCTTGATGCGGCTCACCACCTCCGGCAGCGAGTCCGGGGAGATGTCCGTGTACGTCTGGTGGAGGATGCCGTCGACGCGATAGCGCAGGTCCACGTCGTCCGTGTAGCTCTCCAGGTGGATGTCGGACGCGTTCTGCGTCACCGCCACCGCGAGCACGTGGTTCACCAACTCCACCGCCGTGGGCCGCTGGGACAGCTCCGTGCCGGCCTTCAGCACCACGTCCACCGACGCGTGTTCGCCCGCGCCGAAGCCCGCCTCCAATGCGGAATCGATTTCGTAGCGGTTGAGCCGCACCGGGCGCACCGGCCGGCGCAGGAAGTCCGCGATGCGGCAGCGCACGGACTCATCCTCCGGGTCCAGCATCGCCACCGTCACGGCTTCCGTGTCGTGGGCCGCGTCCACCTTGCCCATCACCGCGACGCCCAGGCGGCGGCAGAAGGACTCGGGGAGCAGGCGCAGCGATGCACGGTCCAGCGTGAACTGGGGCAGTTCGGAGAACGGGGGCACGTCCGGGGGAGCCATGGCCTGCCGGCTTATCACGGCCCCCCTCGCGGCCTTCCGGGGCTGCTATCCTCCCCGGCATGTCGCGGCCCCCCGCGGACCCTCCCGCCATGCCGTCGCTGTTGGTGTTCGCCGTGGCGGTGCTGCTGTTCGGCTCGCCGCTGCGCCGGCTGTGGCTGGCTGAAGGGGCTCCCGCTTCGCTTCCCTTCGTCGTGTGGCTGGGCGTCATCGCCCTGGGCGGGTGGGTGGCGCACCGGAGCCTGCGCCCATGACGCTGGGGCTGGGCCCGCTCGTCATCGCCTCCGTGGCCTACCTGGGCGTGCTGTTCCTGGTGGCCTACGCGGCGGAGAAGGGCCGCATCTCCCAGCGCATCACCCAGCACCCGCTGACGTACGCGCTGGCCCTGGGCGTGTACGCCACGTCCTGGTCCTACTTCGGCAGCGTGGGCTACGCGGCCCGCCATGGCTTCCGCTACCTGGGCATCTACCTGGGCCTCACGCTCGCGTGCCTGCTCGCCCCCGTGCTGTGGCGTCCGCTGCTGCGGCTGACGCGCGAGTTGCAGCTCACCTCGCTCGCGGACCTGCTCGCCTTCCGCTACCCCGGCCAGGTGACGGGCACGGCGGTGACGTTGTTCGCGCTGGCCGGCAGCATGCCCTACCTGGCGCTCCAGATTCGCGCCGTCGTGGAGTCCGCGCGCCTCTTGAGCCCCGCCGCCTCCCCCGCGCTGGTGGGCCCTGGCTTCTGCGGCGTGCTCATCGTCTTCGCGCTCCTCTTCGGCGCCCGCCACCCCGCCCCGCGCGAGCGGCATGAAGGCCTGATGCTGGCCATCGCCTTCGAGTCGGGCGTGAAGCTGCTGGCGCTGCTCATCGTCACGGGCTGGTGCGTGGTGTCCGTCTTCGGCGGCGTGGGCGGGCTCAACGACTGGCTCACCCGCCACCCGGAGGCGGTGGAAGCCCTCCAGCGCCCCGCGCGCGACGCGTCCTGGGCGCCGCTGCTGGTGCTCTCCACCATCGCCGCGTTCCTCACGCCCCGGCAGTACCACGTGGCCTTCACGGAAGCGCCCGAGCGCGACGGGCTGGCCACCGTCGCGTGGGCCTACCCGCTCTTGATGCTGCTCATCAACGTGGCGGTGCCCGTGCTGCTGTGGTCCGGAGAGGCGCTGGGCCTGCCCTGGCCCGCGGACTTCCACGTCCTCTCCGTGCCCATCACGAAGGGCGCCCCGCTGATGGCGCTCATCGCCTTCCTGGGCGGCGTGTCCGCGGCGAGCGCCATGGTCATCGTCACCACGCTCGCGCTCGCGCCCATGTGCCTGACGCACCTGGTGCTGCCGCTGAGCACCACGCGCGGACGGGACGACCTCTACGGGTGGTTGTTGTGGGCCCGGCGCGTGCTCATCGCCGCCGTCATCCTGGCGGGGTACGGCTTCTACCGGCTGCTGAACGCGCGGGCGACAGGGCTGGTGGACCTGGGGCTCGTGTCCTTCGTGGCCACCGCGCAGTTCGCTCCGGGCGTGCTGGGGCTCTTGATGTGGCCCAAGGCCACGCGCGCGGGGCTGCTCGCGGGGCTCCTGGCGGGCGGGACGACGTGGGCCCTCACGCTGCTGGCCCCGCTGTGGGAGCCGCCGTCACTGGTGGCGTGGACCAACCAGATCTCCGTGACCCTGGGCTTCAGCGCGGACGAACCCTGGGGCTTCGCCACCTTCACCTCGCTGGCCCTCAACTCCCTGTGCTTCGTGGCGGTGTCGCTCGTCACGCGACAGTCCGTGGAGGAGAGGGAGGCCGCGCGGGTGTGCGCGCGCGAGGCGCCGGGGCTCGCGGAGGGCAGCGTGGTGGCCAGCTCCCCGGACGAGTTCCGCCGGCAGCTGGAGCCCGTCCTGGGCGCGCAGGTGGCCGCGGCGGAGGTGGACCGCGCGCGAGAAGCGCTGGAGCTGTCCCCCGACGAGCGCCGGCCCGCGGAGCTGCGCCGCCTGCGCGACGGCGTGGAGCGAAACCTCTCCGGCCTCATCGGTCCGGTGCTGGCGCGGCTCGCGGTGGGAGAAGCGCTGCGGCTGGACCCCGGCGCGCGCACGGCCCTGGCGGATCAACTGCGCTTCGTGGAGGAGCGGCTGCGCGACGCACGCGACATGCGCGGCCCCCTGCGCGAGCTGGAGGTCGTGCGCCGCTACCTCTACCGCATCCTGGAGGACCTGCCCCTAGGCGTGTGCGCCATGGGGCCTGACGGCGAGGTCGTCATCTGGAACGCCGCGCTGGAGGCGCTGTCGGGCGTGCCCATGGACTCCGCGCGAGGCCAGCCGCTCGCGCGCCTGCCGGAGCCCTGGGGCCCCTTGTTCGCGGAGCTCGCGCGGGCCCCCTGCGGCGACGATGAGGTGCGCGTGATGGTGAAAGGCAAGCAGCGCTCGCTGCGCCTGCACCGCTCGCGGCTCGCGCCTTCGGACGACACCAGCGGTGGTGAGACGGGCATCACGTTCCTGGTGGAGGACTGGACGGAGCGCAAGGCGGTGGACGCGCGGCTCGCGCACCAGGACCGGCTCGCGTCGCTGGGCCGGGTGGCCGCGGGCGTGGCGCATGAGATTGGCAACCCTCTCACCGCCATCGCCAGCATCAGCCAGAACCTCAAGTACGAGCTGGAGGACCCAGAGGCCGTGCGCGAACGCGTGGGGCTCATCCTCCAGCAGTGCCGCCGCATCGACACCATCGTCCGGGCGCTGGTGGGCTTCGGCCACTCGGGCACGGTCGGTGGCGAGTCCCGGCCCTTCACGCGCGTGGCGGTGGGCCCGCTGCTCGCGGAGGCCGCGCAGCTGGCCCGGCTGTCGCGCAAGGCGCGCGACGTGGCGTGCACGCATCAGAGCCCGGACGGGCTGGACGTGCGCGGCGACGCGCAGCGGCTGGAGCAGGTGCTGGTGAACCTCTTGACCAACGCCATCGACGCGTCGCCCGCGGGCTCGCGCGTGGACCTGTTGGCGGAAGCTTCGGGAGACCAGGTGCGCATCCAGGTGGAGGACCGGGGACACGGCGTCGCCCCGGAGCTGTCGCAGCGCATCTTCGAACCGTTCTTCACCACCAAGCAGCCCGGCGAAGGCACCGGCCTGGGCCTCACGTTGGTGGAGGGCATCGTGCGCGAGCACGGCGGCACGCTGCGCATCGAGGGCCGCCAGGACGGCGGCACCCGCGTGACGCTGAGCCTGCCCCGCGCGGACGCACTGAAGCAGGAGGCCTCCGCTTGAGCCGCATCCTGGTCATCGAGGACGAACCCATCATCCGCACGGAGCTGCGAAGGCTGCTCACCCGCGCGGGCCACGACGTGGCGGAAGCGGGCGCCGTGCCAGAGGCCGCGGCCGAACACACGTTGGACGCCTTCGATCTGGTCATCTCCGACTTGCGCCTGCCCGGACCGCCGGGCACGGACATCATCGCGCTGTGTCCGGGCGTGCCGGTGCTCATCATGACCAGCTTCGCCACGGTGAAGTCCGCCGTGGACGCGATGAAGCTGGGCGCGGTGGACTACATCGCGAAGCCCTTCGACCACGACGAGCTGCTGCTCCAGGTGGAGCGCGTGCTGCGCGAGGGCCGCCTCACCCGCCAGAACGCCGCCCTCAAGCGCGAGGTGGAGCAGACCTGGTCCCCCGGCGGCATGGTGGGCAACTCCTCCGCCATGCGCGACGTGTTCGAGCGCGTGCGAAAGGTGGCCCCGTCCGCCGCCACCGTGCTGGTGCTGGGCGAGTCCGGCACCGGCAAGGAGTTGGTGGCCCGCGCCGTCCACGCGCAGAGCCATCGCGCGGAGGGGCCGCTCATCGCGGTCAACTGCGCCGCCATTCCCGAAGGCCTGCTGGAGAGCGAGCTGTTCGGCCACGAGAAGGGCGCCTTCACAGGCGCGCAGGCCGCGCACGCGGGACTGGTGGAGGCCGCGCACGGCGGCACGCTCTTCCTGGATGAGATTGGAGAGCTGCCCGCGCCCGCGCAGGCACGCCTGTTGCGCATGCTCCAGGACGGCGAGGTGCGGCGGGTGGGCGCCACGCGTTCGCGCAAGGTGGACGTGCGCATCCTCGCGGCCACGCACCGCGACCTGCCCCGCCGCGTGCAGGAGGGGCTGTTCCGCCAGGACCTCTACTTCCGCCTGCGCGTCGTCGAAATCCGCCTGCCGCCCCTGCGCGAGCGCGGCGAGGACGTGCCCGCGCTGGCGAAGCACCTGCTGGAGCGGGCCAGCCGACGCATCGGGCGCCCGCCCGCGTCGCTGTCCCCGGATGCGATGGCGGCCATCGCGCAGCATCCGTGGCCGGGCAACGTGCGCGAGTTGGAGAACGCCATCGAGCGCGCGGTCATCCTCGCGGATGGGCCGCTCCTCACCGCCGACCTGCTGGCGCTGGAGCCACCGGGCGGGCCGGCAGCGGACGGCAGCCCGCCCGTACTGGAGGAGACGGACTTCCCGCTCGTCCCGGCCAGCGAGGATCCGCGCTCGCCGGACTCCATGGAGGAGTATTTCCGCCGCTTCGTGCTGGAGCACCAGGAGCGCATGGGCGAAACGGAGCTCGCTCGCCGGCTGGGCATCAGCCGCAAGACACTCTGGGAGAAGCGTCAGCGGCTGGGCATCCCGCGCACCCGCGCCTGAAGCGTCACCCCGGTGTTACGACGCGCTGCACGAATCGTTACGGGGGGTAACGCCCTGTCACCTTCCGCCACATCCTGACGCGGCGAGCCAACCTCCAAGGTCCTGAAACCCGGAGCACACGCGGGTGGAACGCGTGTTGCTCAGGGGATGGGGACCCATGCGCCCCGTCCCCCACCCCCTGTCGCGGTTTCTGGTGCTCACGGCCCTGCTGACCGCGCTGCCGGCGGCGGCGGGCAAGATTCAAATCACCGAGGACGCGGTCCTCAACGTGGACGTGCTGCTGCATCCGCAGATGCAGCTCGTCAAGGACGGCGCGCCCACGGGCGGCGTGGGGACGGACTTCTTCCTGCGCCGCGTGCGGCTGCTCCTCTTCGGCTCCATCACGAAGAAGCTGTCGTTCTTCATCGACACGGACCAGCCGAACTTCGGCAAGAACGGCGACTACAGCGTCGCCTTCTACATCCAGGACGCCACGGTCGCGTACGAGTTCGCGGACAAGACGTGGGTGGAGGCGGGCTTCATCCTCGCGCCGCTGTCGCACCACGCGCTGCAGGGCGCCATCGCGCTCCAGACGGTGGACTACCACTCCGACCTCATCCGCTACCCGCCAGGCGTGGGCAAGGTGTGGCGCGACATGGGCGTGCAGGTGCGCGGCTTCGCGGGCCCCTGGACGTACCGCGCCGCCATCCTCAACGGCGTGGAGGGCGCAAAGCTGGAGAACGGTCAGACGGTCAACGCGGACGACCTGCCGCGCGTCGTGGGCCACGCCCGATACAACGTCTGGGGCCACGAGTACGACCAGTTCCTGCGCGGCATCTACTTCACGGACCAGCCCATGCTGTCGTTCGGCGTGGGCGGGGACTACCAGTACGGCGCCATCGCCACCGCCTCCGGCATCCACTCCGCGGTGGCCCTGGCGGCGGACGTGTTCCTGGACATCCCCATCGGCGACAACCAGGAGTTCGTCTTCCAGAGCAACGTCTTCTCCTGGCAGCAGGGCTTCGACAACGTGCGCAGCGGCACCGGCTTCTTCGTGGAGCTGGGCTACCGCATCGGCATCGTCGAGCCCGTCTTCAGCAGCGAGTACTTCAACGGGCGCGTGCCGTCGACGGACCTGCTCACGTTCAAGCCCGGCCTCAACCTCTGGTTCCAGAAGCACACCTTCAACCTGAAGACGGAGGTGGCCGTGTCACGCGTGGGAGACATCGCCCACACGACCACGGGCATCACCGGCACCGCCCAGCTCCAGCTCTTCTACTGAGGACTCCACCCATGGCCACCGACACGGATTCGCTCTTCCAGCCCAAGGAAGCCTTCCGCCGTACCGCGCATGTGCAGAGCCTGGAGGAGTACCAGCGCCTCTACCGTCAGAGCCTGGACGCCCCGGACGCCTTCTGGGGCGAACAGGCCCGGCAGCTCACCTGGTTCCACCCGCCGGAGTCCATCCGCGAGGTGAACGAACAGGCCGCGGACTTCGCCTGGTTCGTGGGCGGAAAGCTCAACGTCACCGTCAACTGCGTGGACCGCCACGCGAAGGCGCGCCCGGACAAGGCCGCCATCCTCTGGGCCAAGAACACGCCCGGCGAGTACGAGACCATTACCTTCCGCGACCTCGCCCACCACGTGAACCGTCTGGCCAACGTGCTCAAGGCGCACGGCGTGCGGAAGGGCGACCGCGTCATCGTCTACCTGCCCATGATTCCGGAGCTGGTGTACTCGCTGCTGGCGTGCGCGCGCATCGGTGCGGTGCACTCGGTGGTGTTCGCGGGCTTCTCCGCGGACTCGCTGCGCGAGCGCGTGCTGGACTCCGGCGCGAAGGTCGTCATCACCGCCAATGAAGGCCCGCGCGGCCCCAAGAGCGTGGCCACCAAGGCCATCACCGACGAGGCCCTGGACGGCCTGCCCCAGGTGACGTCCGTGCTCGTCGCGCGCCGCACGCCCAAGGAAGTGCCCATGCGCGAGGGGCGTGACCACTGGCTGGACGTGGAGGTGCAGAAGCACCGCGGCGTCTGCCCCGCGGAGTGGATGGACGCGGAGGATCCGCTCTTCATCCTCTACACGTCCGGCTCCACCGGGAAGCCCAAGGGCGTGCTGCACACGACGGGCGGATATCTCGTCTACGCGAACACGACGTTCCGCTACATCTTCGACACGCAGCCGGACGACGTGCACTTCTGCACCGCGGACGTGGGCTGGGTGACGGGCCACTCGTATCTCGTGTACGGCCCGCTCAGCACGGGCACCACCACGGTCCTCTTCGAGTCCACCCCGACGTGGCCGGATGCGAGCCGCCTCTGGCAGGTGGTGGACGACCTGAAGGCCACCACGCTCTACACCGCGCCCACCGCGCTGCGCTCGCTGATCAAAGAGGGTGACAGCTTCGTCACGAAGTCGTCCCGCAAGTCGCTGCGCCTCTTGGGCAGCGTGGGCGAGCCCATCAACCCGGAGGTCTGGCGCTGGTTCCACGAAGTGGTGGGCGAGGGCCGCTGCCCCGTGGTGGACACCTGGTGGCAGACGGAGACGGGCGGCATCCTCATCGCGCCGCTGCCGGGCGCGACGCCCTGCAAGCCCGGCAGCGCCACCCTCCCCTTCTTCGGCGTGGAGCCGGTGCTGGTGGATGAGGAGGGCAAGAAGCTGGAGGGCAACGGCGTCAACGGCAACCTGTGCCTCGCGCGTTCGTGGCCGGGCCAGGCGCGCACGCTGTACGGTCACCACTCGCGCTTCGTGGAGACGTACTACGCGCGCTTCCTGCCGCTGTACTTCACCGGCGACGGCTGCCGCCGCGACGAGGACGGCTACTACTGGATCACCGGCCGCGTGGACGACGTGCTCAACGTGTCCGGCCACCGCCTGGGCACCGCGGAGGTGGAGAGCGCGCTCGTCGCCCACGAGGCCGTCGCCGAGGCCGCCGTGGTGGGCTTCCCGCACGAGTTGAAGGGCACGGGCGTGTGCGCCTTCGTCACGGTGAAGCCGGACTTCCTGCGCACGCCGGACGAGAAGATGGTGGGCAGCTTGCGCGAACAGGTGCGGCACGTGATTGGGCCCATCGCCACGCCGGACCGGGTGGTGCTGGTGTCGGGCCTGCCCAAGACGCGCTCCGGAAAGATTCTGCGCCGCATGCTCCGCAAGATCGCCGGCGGCGAGACGGAGAACCTGGGCGACGCGAGCACGCTCGCGGACCCCACCGTGCTGGATGAACTGCTCACCAAGGGCCTGCCTCCGGCCTCGCGCCGCTGAAGTCCCCTCGAGGTCCCTTTCACGCTTCGCAAGGAGGAACACCGATGTACGGCAATTCCAAGGACGAGGCGTTGAAGGCACTCGCCGCGCGGCGCTGGCGCGTGGCCGGCGCGCTGACGGTGGCGATGCTCGTGGTCTATCTGGGCTTCATCCTGCTGGTGGCCTTCAACCGGCCGCTGATGGGTCACCAGTTCATGCCAGGGCTGTCCGTCGGCATCGTGCTGGGAGCGCTCACCATCCTCTGCGCCTGGGTGCTGACCGGCGTTTACATGAGCTGGGCCAATCGCAAATACGACAGCGCCCTCGACGAACTGCGCCGCTGAAAGGCCACCCATGAATCCCACGACCGCGGGCACGCAGATTGGCCAGCCCAACACCACGGCCATCGTCTTCTTTCTCCTCTTCGTCAGCATCACGCTGGCCATCACCTACTGGGCGGCGCGCAAGACGAAGACGACGTCGGAGTTCTTCGCCGCCGGTGGCGGCATCAGCGCCGGGCAGAACGGCTTCGCGCTGGCGGGCGACTTCATGAGCGCCGCCAGCTTCCTGGGCATCGCGGGGCTCGTGGCCACGTCCGGCTTCGACGGGCTCATCTACTCCGTGGGCTGGCTGGTGGGCTGGCCCGTGGTGACCTTCCTCATCGCGGAGCCCCTGCGCAACCTGGGCAAGTACACCTTCGCGGACGTGGTGGCCTACCGCCTGAAGCAGACCCCGGTGCGGCTGTCCGCCGCGGTGGGCACGCTCACCGTCGTCGTCTTCTATCTGATTGCCCAGATGGTGGGCGCGGGCAACCTCATCCGCCTGCTGTTCGGCCTCTCCTATGAGACGGCCGTCGTCATCGTGGGCGCGGTGATGATCCTCTACGTGCTGTTCGGCGGGATGATCGCCACTACCTGGGTGCAGATCGTGAAGGCGGTGCTGCTGCTGGGCGGCGCGACGGCGCTGGCCATCTCGGTGCTGTACAAGTTTGGCTTCAGCCCCGCGGCGCTCTTCAGCGAGGCGGTGAACCGCTACGGGCCGGAGGCGCTGGCGCCGGGCAAGCTGGTGTCCAACCCGCTGGAGACCATTTCCCTGGGCCTGGCGCTGATGTTCGGCACGGCGGGCCTGCCGCACATCCTGATGCGCTTCTACACGGTGCCCAACGCGAAGGCGGCGCGCACCAGCGTGTTCTACGCCACGGGCCTCATCGGCTTCTTCTACCTGGTGACGTTCATCCTGGGCTTCGGCGCGTCCGTGCTGGTGGGCCGTCAGGCCATCGTGAGCGTGGACAAGGGCGGCAACATGGCGGCGCCCATGCTGGCGGAGGTGGTGGGCGGCACGGGCTTCCTGGGCTTCATCTCCGCGGTGTCCTTCGCCACCATCCTCGCGGTGGTCGCGGGCCTGACGCTGTCGGGCGCGGCGGCGCTGTCACACGACCTGTGGTCCAGCGTGGTGCGCAAGGGACACGCGCCGGAGGCGGAGCAGCTCATGGTGGCGCGCATCGCCAGCCTCGCGCTGGGCATCCTGGCCATCATCCTGGGCGTCGTCTTCAAGAACCAGAACGTGGCCTTCATGGTGGGCCTGGCGTTCGCCATCGCGGCGAGCGCGAACTTCCCCGCGCTGCTCCTGTCCATGCTGTGGAGGGGCTTCACCACCAAGGGCGCGGTGGCCAGCATGCTCACCGGTTCCATCAGCGCGGTGCTGCTCATCTTCCTGTCGCCCACGGTGCAGGTGGAGCTGCTGGGCAACGCGTCCGCCCTCTTCCCACTGAAGAACCCGGGCATCGTCACCATCCCGCTGTCCTTCATCGTCGGCTGGGTGGTCTCGGTGCTGGCGCCAGAGGCGGAGGCGTCCGCGCGGTTCGCGGAGGTGGAGCACCGCATGCACGTGGGCGCGGCGGTGACGCCCCCGGTGACGGTGCCCACGGGCGTGGCGGGCACGGTGCCCCCCGGTATCCCGGAGGCACCCCAAAAGATTTGAAGCTGCTCGGCGGTCCTTCACGGCTTCTTCCTCGGCGTGAAGGACAGGGCGGAACCCGGGAGTTTCCAAAGGGGCTCGGGTTCCGCCTTTCTTTTTCGTGACTACTTCCCGCGCGTGAGCGGGAGCACGTCCTGCACGAGTTGAACGAGCACCTTCCCGGGCTCCTCCTCGTGCACCATGTGCGCGGAGTCCTCGAACCAGACGAGCTTCTTCGACGGCGCCTGGACGGTGGCGAACCAGGAGTCCAACAGCTGCGCGGACGTGGTGCGGTCATGCCGGCCGTGGAAGAAGACGACAGGCAAGGCGAAGCGGTTCTCCTTCGTGAGGTTCAGCTGGGTGATGGGCGCCCAGAAGGCCGCGAGGCTCAGGTCCAGGCCCTCGTCACGCGCCTGCATGTCCTTGTCGGTGACGTCCGGGCTGTAGCGCCAGACCTCGGCGCCGTGCCAGTCCGGCGCGCGCCAGCCGTGGGTCTCATAGTGCATGAGCCAGCGGCGCTCCTTGTGCAGGTTGGCCAGCGTGCGCGCGGGGTCCTTCGGGTCCGGGAACGGGGCGATGGACTCCAGGTCCTCGATGGCCTTCTTGTTGCCGTCCGCCTTCGCCGCGGCGAGCGTGGCCGCGTAGCCCAGGGCTTCGTTCTTCGGCAGGTCCACCCCCTGTCCGATGCCCACGTACGCGTCGAACCAGTCCGGGTGCATCCGCGCGAGCTTCACGCCCAGCACCGTGCCCCAGCTGTGGCCCACGAGCACGATGCGCTTCTTGCCGTACGTCTTGCGCAGGTACGCGGCCACCTCCTCCGCGTCCGCCACCATGCGGTCCACGGTCATGGTGGGCTTCACCTTGTCCGGGGGATTGAGGGCATACGTCTTCCCCGCGCCGCGCTGATCCCAGTGCGCGACGGTGAAGTACTCCTCCCATTCGCCCTGGTAGAAGTACGCGGTGGGCAGCGCGGTGAAGCCCGGCCCTCCGTGAAGGAAGAGCAAGAGCGGGTTGTCCTTGTGGCGCCCGCGCACCGAAATCCACTGGTCGATGCCGCCGATGCGCACGGCCTCCGCCTTCTCGATGCCGTCCGTGAGCACGCTGCGCCGGGCCTCCCGCATGACCTCCTGGGGCGTAGGCGCCTCGCCTGCGAACGCCGGGAGGGCCGTGAGCGACAGGCCCAGGCCGAACAGGGAGAGGGAGACGCGCTTCGAGGTGTCGTTCAGGGTCCGCATGCCCTGTGAACGGACGACCCCCTCCGCCGATTGCCTGGACGCGGGTCAGGGATGGGTGCGCAGCTGCTCCTGGAGCGACCGCAGCGGCTCCTGGTCCACGCGGATGCGTCCTCGCGTGGGGAGGTCCAGGTCCAGGAGGGTGAACATCACGGCGGTCAGGATGACCACGAACAGGAACCAGGAGAGGAACCCGCGCACGCGCGCCTCCGGCCGGTATCCCAGGAGCACGCCGGAGCCGAGCATCCCGACGAGCAGCAGGACGAAGATGGAGGTCGGGATGAGGTTGTGGGCCGCCGCCAGGCGCTCCTCGGCGATGTCGAACACGTCGTTCATCGCCTGGGTGACGAGGATGAGCACGGGGGCCTCCACTCGGGGCGCCAGCACCTCCAGCCGCGCCCAGAGCTCCGACTGGAGCGACTCCGACTCCTGGAACAGCTTCGCGAAGACGGCCGGCTCATTCGCGACTTCGTGCCCCTCCAGGCGAAGGTCGGTGTAGCGGCGCAGCCAGGCGCGCGTCTCGCCGCGCGAGGGCTCGGGAAGAAAGCCGAGGCGCAGGTAGAGCGTGCCGATGGCGTTCGCCTCCTTCACCACGAGGGCGCGGCGCAGCGAGTACCGGTCCGCGGCCATGGAGAAGGAGAAGGCCAGCAGGAGCGCCACCAGCCCGAGCACCGACGCCTGGAGCGCCGACACGTCGCCGAGCTCCGGCCTCCGGTGACTGAGCCGGTAGCCGAGCTCCAGGCATATGAAGAGCAGGCCCATCACCAGCAGGGCGAGCAGCCGCACGGGGATGGCGTTGAGGATTTGCAACATGCGCCAGAGCCGCTCCGCGCCATGGACAGGGCGGACTGGAACGTCGGGACGGGAACCAGCCCTGGCAATGCAGCCGCCGGTCCAGGAGACAGGAACGCTGTTGAACGTTCCCAGCGGGATTGCGCCTAAGCTGCGCGGCCTGTGGACCGTCCCTCCGAACAGAGCCCCCCGAGCGGCTTTCGCGCCCGCCTGCACACGGTCATCTTCGAAGCGGACACCCCCGCGGGGAAGGCGTTCGACGTAGCGCTCCTGTGGGCCATCGTGTTCAGCGTGGTGGCGGTGATGCTGGAGAGCGTCTCGCAGGTGCGCGCGGAGCATGCCCACGCGCTGCACACCGCCGAGTGGGTCTTCACCGTCCTCTTCGCGCTGGAGTACGTGCTGCGGCTCATCGCGGTGCGCCAGCCGCTGCACTACGCGCGCAGCTTCTTCGGCATCGTGGACCTGATGGCGCTGTTGCCGTCGTTCCTGAGCGTGCTGTTCCCAGGCGCGCAGACGCTGCTGGTCATCCGCGTGCTGCGCCTGCTGCGCGTCTTCCGCATCCTCAAGCTGGGGCACCTGCTGGGTCAGGCGGAGGTGCTGCTCACGGCGCTGCGCGCGAGCCGACCGAAGATCATCGTCTTCCTGGGCACGGTGCTGAGCATCGACGTCATCATGGGCGCGGTCATGTACATGGTGGAGGGCGAGGCGAACGGCTTCGACAGCATCCCCCGCTCCATGTACTGGGCCATCGTGACGATGACGACGGTGGGCTTCGGGGACATCACGCCCAAGACGGTGACGGGGCAGTTCCTCGCGTCCATCCTGATGGTGATGGGCTACGGCATCATCGCGGTGCCCACGGGCATCGTGTCGGTGGAGCTCGCCGCCGCTACGCGTCAGCCCCCGAATACCCAGGCGTGTCCGGGTTGTGGCGCACAGGGTCATGACCTGGATGCGCGCTTTTGCAAACGCTGCGGCACGGCATTGGACTGGGCCCCCTCGCGGACCACCGGGTGAATCTGTCTAGGATGGCCCGGCATGGCCCGCGCCATCGACACGCCCGAGCTGGACGAGGAACTGCTGGTCCACCAGTTCCCCGGCATCAACCGCAAGGCGGTGGGCGCGTTCTACACGCCCGCGCCCATCGTGGAGCGCACGCTCGCGCTCGCGCTGTCACACCTGGGGGACGGGCCGCTCACCGTGGTGGATCCGGCCTGTGGCGCGGGAGCCTTCCTCTCCGCCGCCGCGAGGCACCGCCCTGACGCGAGGCTGTGCGGCCTGGAGCTGGATGGTGGCGTCGCCCACCTGTGCCAGGCCCGCGTGCCGGGCGCGGACGTCCGCGTGGGGGATGCGCTGAGGGGCGGGCTGGAGCCGCTGCTCGCGGAGACGCCAGAGGGGCACGTGGAGTTATGGGTGGGCAACCCGCCCTACAACGGCACGTCCGCGGTGCTGAAGGACGCGGCCTGCTACGCGCGGCTGCGCGCCCTGGTGCCGCTGGAGATGCCGCCGGGCACGAGCCTCCGGGATGACTTCGCGTTCTTCCTCCTCGTGGCCATGAAGCGGCTGACGGCCCGGCCGGGAGTCCTGGCCTTCATCACGCCCGCGAGCCTGCTGGAGTCGTTCATCTACGCGCCGCTGCGCCACGCGCTGTTGCAAGCGCTCCACCTGCGAGAGGTGGTGGACCTGGGCCCGGGCATCTTCACGGGCACGCAGGTGCGCACGTGCATCACGGTGTGGACCTCCAGGTCCGGCGTGGACGCCTCCGCGCCCCGCTACGAGCACAAGGGCGTGGGCCAGTGCTTCACGCCCGAGGCTCCCGAGTGGCGGCTCTCCCCCATCGCGGAGGAAGCCGCCGCGCTGGACGCGGACTGGCGAGCGCGGGGCGAGCTGCTCACCACGCTCATCCCGGTGAGCCTGCCCGGGGTGAAGACGCGCTTCGACGAGCTGCTGGTGGACGCGGACCAGGAGCGATTGCTCGCGCGCCTCCGGGCCTTCTGCGCCGCGACGCAGGACACGCTGGAGGACTTCGCGCGGGAGCACGGCCTGGAGCCCGCGCTGTTGCCCAAGCTGCGCGCGCTGAAGCAGGGACCTGAGCTGGAGGTGGACGCAAGCCACGTGCGGCCGTTCTTCCGCTACGGCGGCGCGAGGCACCGGGGCGCGGTGCCGCCGGAGGCGAAGGCGTTCTGCTACCTGGACCGGCGGCTGATTCCCCGAGGAGACCACCGGCTGCGCGGTCCGTATGATCCGCACGAGGAAGCGGTGAAGCTCCTGTTCAACGTGCGCGAACTGCCCTTGTCCGCCGCGCTGCTGGAAGAGCCCGGCTGCGTGCACGACCACCGCCACGCGCGGTTCGCGCCGCTGTACGTGCCCCAGCGCGTGCGGGACGAAGGCCTGGGCATCACCCGGGGCGCCAGGTCCCGCGAGTCCCTGGGCCCGCTGGTGCCGAACCTTTCACCCCGGGGCAGCGCCTGGGCGGAAGGCCTGGGAGGCCCGGAAGCGGCGTTCCGCGCGGTGATGCGCTTCCTGAACGGGACGCCGGTGCAGCGCGTTTGGGCGCCCGCGTTCGGTGCGTCCCGGGTGGTGCCGGTGCCACTGGACGGTCCGCTGCCGGAGTGATGACTCCCCATCACCGGATGAATGCGGGAGTGGACATTCCCCTGCGGAGGACTCGGCGGGTGGGTAGTGTCCCGCGCCGCTGCGTCACCCATTCCAGGAGTCTTTCAAACCATGACGATTCGTCCCCTGATTGTCGCCGCCGCGCTGTTCACCACGCCCGCCCTGGCCCAGGACGCCGGGACGCCGGCCCCCGCGGACGCGGGCGCGAAGCCTGCCCCCAAGAAGGGCGAGACGGTGAAGGCGACGCTGAAGGACGCCCAGGGCAAGGACGTGGGCGAAGTGACGATGGAGCAGGCGCCCAAGGGCGTGCTGGTGCGGGGCACGCTGATGAACCTGCCCGCGGGCGAGCACGCCTTCCACATCCACGAGACGGGCAAGTGCGAGGCGCCGGACTTCAAGACGGCGGGCGGCCACTTCAACCCGACGAAGAAGCAGCACGGCGCGCTGTCGCCCAAGGGCCAGCACGCCGGTGACCTGCCGAACCTCTACGTCGCCCAGGACGGCAAGGTGCAGTTCGACGTCTTCATCGCCGACCTGAAGGTGAAGTCGCTGCTCGACAAGGACGGCTCCGCCGTCATGATCCACGCCAAGCTGGACGACTACCACACCGACCCGACCGGCGACGCCGGCGGCCGCATCGCCTGCGGCGTGGTGGAGAAGGCGGAGTAGTCACCGCATCACGGCCGCTCCTGCCTTTGGACAGGGGCGGCATTCGCATCGAGCCGGTCAGGAGGAGCGGGCTTTGAGGGCTGCTTTGATGAAGCCCAATCCTCCATCAAACCGGACCTTCAAGACGCAGTGCTGCTGCTCCAGTAACTCCTCGACCGTAGGTGTCTCGAAGTCACGCTGGTTCCTGTTCAGGAAGCAGGACGCCTCCCCGGATGGAGCTTCTTTCTGGAGGCCAGCCAATACGGAGGCGAGCACCACCGCATCTGGGAATGGCATCAACTCCTCTGCCCAGAGTGCCGCGGCGTGCTCGATGACCCTTTCGCTGACAGGCAGGATGTCCGAACAGCGAAGCAGCCGTTCCCGGATCGAATCCACCCGTTGCTCTGCATCCTGCGTGATGGCGGTCAAGCTGGATTGGACTTCAGCCCACGCCTGCCGTTGCGCCTGAGAGAAGACTCGTCCCCGCTGTCGCTCTCGAAACTCCTGTCGGAAACCATCCGCCAGCTGTCGGTGCTTCTCGCGATCTCGCCGCAGCTTGTCCATCGGTTCGATGAAGCAAAACGCGGGAATGGCCAGACGAAGGGCTCCCGTCTCCGCGAGCTGAAGGATCTCCTCGCAGGACTCCACCTGCTCCTGCTCATAGGCCAATTCGAGGATGAAGTTGGTCTCGACGTAGACCCTCAAACTGGTTCCTCGCGAATGGCCCCTCCAGCAATGGCACGAAGAAGTCCAGTGCGCGCCAGCTCTTCATTCTCCGTTCCGGGAGACGCAGCGGTCGTCAGGTCGTCCAGCCATGCCCCAACCAGCATGTTGAAGGCCAGCGGCTTGATGCCCTCGGGACCAGTCCCCAGACGCTTGAAGTACGAGTTCAGGACCACCGAGGTATCGAGCACGCGGGTTGGCGTTCCCTCTGTCTTCGCCCTGGCGATCTTCCAGACGTAGAGCTTTTCTGGGGTGACCAGGAGGAAGTAGTCAGCGTTCGGCCGTTGGCCCAACGCGTCCAGCTTCAGCCAGTACTTCGCCGCCCAGCCACGGGTTGTCCCCAGGCGAGCCTTGACCTGCACGAGTGCCTTCGTCTGCCCCTTCCGGTCATGGATGGCGAAATCAAATCGCGGCTGGGAGTCAGGATTCGTTCCTGAATGCGATTCCATCATTCCCCCATCATGGAGAGCAGTCTGACATCCCACCGGGTCACACGTACCCGAACCGCCGCCGCGCGAACCACTCCGCGCCCAGGAGCGCGATGAGCGCCACCAGGTAGTACCAGCGGTCCCACAGCGGCTGGTCCTTCGCGCGCCCCACCTCCACCACCGGCGGATCCAACAGCGGCACGTCCGGCATCCCGTCCTGCGGCAGCTTGTACGCCTTGCCCTCCGTGACGCTGGCGATCTGCTCCATCAGCGTCGGCCGCACCGACGCGTCCGACAGCTCCGGACCCACCGCGCGCACCGCCACCGCGTCCTCGCCCTTGCCCAGGTCCGTCTCGCCCTTCTTCGCGGACGCGAGCAGCTTGTACGGCCCCGGCGCCGGCGGCGCGAACTCCAGCCGCACCACGCCGTCCGCTCCCGTCGTGCCCGTCTGCACCGCCACCGGCTTCTGCGTCGCCACGGAGAACAGCTCCGCCCGCACCTGCGCGCCGTCCGCCGGCTGGTAGTCCGCCATCCGCGCCTGCACCACCACGCCCACCGGCCGCCCCGGCTCCACCGACGGAGGATCCGCCGTCACCTTCAGCGTCGTCAGGTCCGGATCCCTCACCAACCACCGCAGCGCATTGCCCCAGAAGCGGTCATACGCCCGGTTCGGTGAGCCATCCCGGTGCGCCGTGAACGCCCACGACCACGTGGCGTCCGTCGCCACCACCATCGCCCGGCCCCGCCCGTAGTCCCACACCGACACGAGCGGCGCGTTCTTCCCGTCCACCGTCATGAACGGGTGGTCCATCAGCACCGTCGCGCCCGGCCGCGCCCGCGTCAGGTTCGCGCCCGGAATGGGCAACAGCTCGCCCCACGTGGCCTCCGTGCTCGCCGCGCCCGTGCCAATGGACGTCACCGGATGCCGCAGGCCCTCCGGCGTGAGGCGCGGCTTGAACGGCTCCGCGTTCGCGGGCCCCGCGGCCTCCACCGGCAGCGCCTCCATCAGCGTGGGCATCGACGCGCGGCCTTCGCCCAGCACGCTGTCGCCGCCAATCATCACGAACGCGCCGCCCTCGTGGATGTAGCGCTCCAGGTTGCGCTCGTACTCCGCGATGGACAGCGAAGGGTCCGAGTAACCGAAGTTCTGGAAGATGACGACGTCGAACGTGTGCAGCTTCGTGTCGAAGATCTCCTCCATGGGGAACGGGATGAGCGACAGCTCCCGCTCGTTCGACACGCCCGTGTCGTCCGACAGCGTGCGCAGGATGTAGAACGACACCAGGTCCACGTTCGCGTCCTGCTTGAGCAGCCCGCGCAGGAACCGCTCGTCCCACGACGGCCGCCCCACCACCAGCAGCACGCGCACGCGGTCGCGAATCACCTTCAGCGTGAACGAGCGGCTGTTGTTGTCGCTCACCGCTTCATCCGGGAACGTGGGCACCGTCACCGTGTAGACGAACCGCCCTGTCTGGTCCGGCGTGAAGGTGAAGGACACCGGCTTCACGTCGTCGCCGGTGGTCATCTTCACCAGCTTGCTCGCCACCGTCTTGCCCTCCTGGCTCAAGACGACGGGGATGTCCTGCCCGGAGAACCCGCGGCCGTGGATCTCCACCTCCACCGTCAGCGAGTTGCGCACGAAGGCGAAGTCATCCACCTTCAGCCCCTCCACCGACAAATCCTTCAGCGCCTCCTGGCCCACCAGGAACGTGGACACCGGCACGCCCAGGTCCGTGAGCGCCGCACGCGCACGGCCCACCGCCCCGGCCTTCAATTCCGTGTTGTCCGCGCCGTCGCTGAACAGCAGCACACCGGACAGCTTGCGCGACCCCTGCCCTCCGGACGCCGCGGACCGCAGCGCCGCGAGCAGGTCCGTCGTGCCCGCCCGCGCGGGCTCCTGGGCCAGCTGCGCGGCCGTCACCGGCGCCAGCTCCGGGTCCACCCCGTACACCTCCACCGTGAAGCGGTCCTGCCAGGACGCGAACGTGGGCGCCGCCTTCTCCAGGAACGCCGCCACCTGCGCGCTGCGCGTGGGCCCGCCCGGCTCCGACGGGAAGTTCATGGACGCCGAGCGGTCCACCAGCACCGCCACCCGGTTCTTCATCCGCGCCACCTGCAGGTGCCGGATGCCGGGCTCCAGGAGGAAGAAGAACGCCGCCACGCCCGCGCCCAGGCGCAGGCCCCACAGCAGCAGCTTGCGGCCCCGGGACGGCTCGCGGCGCACGCCCCACGCCGCCAGCGCGATGCCCACCACCAACCCCACGCCCAGCAGCACCAGCGCCCAGACGGGCAGGGGCGACAGGCTGACGAGCTTCCACGCGTTGAAGGACGGGGAGTTCATTCGAGGGTTCGCGCGAGGAAACGCACTCTCAGCGCCGCTTGTTGAGGATGAGGGGCAGGTGCACCGCGTCGTCCTTGTAGTCCAGACAGAGCGCGTACATGCACAGGTTGATGCCCAGGCGGATGGCCAGCTCGCGCTGCGGCTCTCCGCCCGGGGACACGTCGAACTCGTAGTCGCCGGACTCGCTGCGGCTCCACGCGCCCGCCACGTCGTTCTGCGAATAGATGACCGCCGCGCGCTTGCCCACGCTCGCCACCAGCGGCAGCGGCTTGTGCAACAGGCGCCCCGGCGCCGCGTCCAGGAGGAAGAAGGACTTGAAGACGACGTGCGTGCTCGGCGCCTCCTTCAGCGGGCTCTGCGGCAGCACGCGCGACATCTCCCGGCGGAAGCTGGCGTCGAAGCCGTCCCCGTCGCTGCCGTCGTTGGCGTCCCCGAACACGAAGCCGCCGTACGTCAGGTAGCGGCGCAGGTTGGACACCTCCGCGTCGGTGAGCGGCGGGAAGGCTCCGTCCCCTCCGAAGTAGAGGAACGGGTACTCGAAGAGGTCCGGGCTGCTCAGCGCGAACGGGCGCGCGTCCGGCACCACCTCCACGGACGTGCGCCGCTGCAGCTCCCACGCAAGGCGGCGCAGCCCCGACAGCCGGCCGTCCCAGCGGCCCCCGTGCCGGGCCACGGCGGGGATGAAGCGGCTCTTCTCACCGAAGGCGGCCGCACGCCGGGACAGCAGCGGGACGAGCGCGGACGTGGCGAGCAGGAGGTTTCGACGGGAGAGGGGCCGCACAGGCATGGGGACCTGCTTATACCGTCGGCGGGTGCCTGCATTCCCTGGTATAGACGCGCCCCATGGCGAAAGGCGGACAGACGCCCCCGGAGCCCGGAGGCGGCCCCCAGGCTCCCGGCACCCTCCCAGGCTCTGAAGACGTGCGCGCCGCCTGGGCCCGCAAGGACGCGGGTGACGTGGCCGGCGCCCGGCGGGACGCACAGCGCATCCTCGCGGGCAGCCCTTCTCCGGAAGACCGCGAACGCGCGGAAGACCTGCTGCGCGCCACGGAGACGCCCCGCGCCCTCTACGGTTACGCGCTCCTGGGCGCCGTCATCCTGGCGGTGCTGCTGGGGCTCGCCTTGACCCGCTATTCCTGACGGCCACAGTCGCTAGGATGGCGCGTCATGGATGGCTTCCTCCTGGCGCTCAAGTCGTACCAGACCTTCAACCCCTCTGGCTGGGTGGGCATCTACCGGCTCCTGCCCATGTGGGTGGGCGTCGTGGTCGCGCTCGTGGGGCTGGTGTTGCTGCTCGCGGGCGGCGGCAAGCTGTTCCGCGCCGTGGCGGGCCCGGTGGGCGCGGTGCTGGGACTGGTGTGGACGGGCGCCGTCACCCAGCGGCTGAACCTGGTCGACCTGGATCCGCGCATGCCCACCCTGGTGGCCGCGGCGCTGATGGCGCTGGGCTTCCTCTTCCCGCCCGCCGT
Source organism: Corallococcus sp. AB032C (assembly GCF_003668935.1). NCBI lineage: Bacteria > Pseudomonadati > Myxococcota > Myxococcia > Myxococcales > Myxococcaceae > Corallococcus > Corallococcus sp. AB032C. Next base: position 35,806 of record NZ_RAWP01000098.1, read on the forward strand.
CACCTTCGTGGGCGTGGGCGTGCCGCTGGGGCTCCTGGCGGGCCAGATTGCCGGCCCCAGCGACTTCCTGCTCGGCTTCGGGCCGGGCTTCATCATTGGCGGTCTGGTGGGCGCCTTCCTCCACCGGCAGGTGAGCGGCATCGTCGCGTCGGTGGTGGGCGCGTGGCTTTTGGTGATTGGCGCGCTCGCGGCGCTGCACCAGTTCGGCGGCGTGGTGGAGGCGGTGGCCAGCCGCCCCTGGGGCGTCATCATCGCCGCGCTCCTCTTCGCCCTGGCGGGCAGCGTCTACCAGCTCGCCGTGCGCCCCTCGCCCGAGGAGTCGGATCAACAGAAGGCGGAGAGGCAGAAGCAGAAGCAGCGCCTGGCGGAGCAGCAGGCGCTCGAGAAGCGCTGGGGGGTCAAGTAGCCCCTGTCCCGGCAATCCTTTACGCCGGAGGGGCCGGGGCGTAGATTCCGCCGGCTTTCCCCCTCCCCTTCCTCGAGCATCGATGGGCCAGGCCAGCCGCAAGGACAAGGACACGCAGAAGCAGGAAGGGTCGCCCCCGGCGGCCTCCGTCCCGTCTTCCCCGGACGCCGCCCAGCCCGCCGTGCCCCATGAGGGGTGGCGCAAGCCCGCCGGCATGGGCCGCAAGGGGTGGGCCATCCTCGCTGGCGCGGTCGCCTTCATCCAGCTCCCGCTCATCCATTACGCGCTCATCCGGGGCCAGGCGGACGTCACCGCGACGGTGCCCTACCAGCAGTCGTTCAACGACCCCGCTGTCGTCGCGCGCGACTTCTTCTCCACCGGCGCCTACTGGCGTGTGACGAACGGGGAGCTGCTCGGCCCCGCGCCCAAGAACAACCCGCTGTGGCTCCAGGCCGCGCTGCCGGACGACGTGGCGGTGGAGTTCGACGTGCGCCCGGAGTACCCCGAGGGCGACATCCGCGTGGAGCTGTTCGGCAACGGCCGCGACCCGGCCTCCGGCTACGTGCTGGTGCAGGGCGGGTGGAACAACAGCCTGTCCGTCATCGCCCGGAAGGACATCAACGCGCCCGCGCTGGACGCGCTCCAGCGCAAGGCCGCGCGCGTCGCGGAGAAGGGCGGCGGCCAGGGCGCGGACCTCGTCGCCACCGGCGTCTTCAAGAAGGACACCCGGGTGCGCGTGGAGTCCCGCGTGGGCGCCCCCATCCAGTCCGGCCGCACGTACCGCTGGCGCATCGAGCGGCGCGGCAACGTGCTCAAGTGGGCCATCGACGGACAGCTCGTGGGCGAGCTGGACGACCCGTTCCCGCTGAAGGGCAAGGGGCAGGACCGGCTGGGCCTGTCCGGCTGGGAGTCGCAGCTGTTCTTCGACAACCTGCGCATCGGCACGCCGGACTCCATGCCCGCCACCATGGTGGCGAAGCAGGAGCCCACCCTGCCCCCGGGCCCCTCCGAGGACGACTTCAACCGCGACACCCTGGGCGACGCGTGGAACGTCACCAACCCCTCCGCCACGAAGATCGAGGACGGGGCGTTGGTGGTGCAGGCCCTGGGCAACCGCCCGGTGTGGCTGAAGAAGCCCCTCCCGGAGAACGCCGTCATCGAGTTCGACGCCTGGGGTGACAGCCCGGAAGGCGACATGAAGGTCGAGGCGTGGGGCGACGGCCGCTCCTTCTACGCGGGCGACCCGCGCCTGCAGTACACCGCCACCGGCTACGTCTTCATCTTCGGCGGCTGGCGCAACACCCAGTCCATCATCGCGCGCCAGCACGAGCACACCAACGACCGCGCCGTGCGCGACGGCGCCGCGGTGGTGCCCGGCCAGCGCTACCACTTCAAAATCACCCGGCGGGACGGACTCCTGTCGTGGGAAGTGGACGGCAAGCCCTTCCTGACCCTCCAGGACGCGTCCCCGCTCTACGGCCCCCGCAACCAGTACTTCGGGTTCTCCGGCTGGCAGACGCGCGTCCACTTCGACAACCTCAAGATCCAGCCGCTTTAGCCTTCCCCCGGGCGGCGGAGGAAACACCCGTGCGCAGAGTCGGAATCTTCGGCTGGGGCGTGGTCGCCCCGCGTTCCCCCAACATCGAGGCCTTCGCGAAGAACCTCGAGTCGTCCGAGACCTGGCTGACCCCCTTCAACGGCTTCGGTCCGGACAACTTCCTCGTCGGCACGCCCACGTTCAACCTGGCGGACTACAAGCCGTGGATCGACGCGCGCTTCCCCGCCAACCGCTTCTCCCAGCTGGAGCGGAAGATGGGGCAGCCCACGCAGTACGCCATCGGCGCCTTCATCCAGTCGCTGTCGCAGAACCCGGGCATCGAGAAGGAGCTCCAGGAGCTGGGCACGAAAGCCCACGTCTACGTGGGCACCGGCCTGGGCGACCTGCCCACCATCCAGAACATCTCCCTGGACCTCTACCGCGCCCAGCGCCGGTGGGACCGCTTCTGGGCCAGCCCCGAGCGCAACGGCGCCGTTCGCCAGTGGCGTGAGACGCGCGAGCCGCTGCCCGGCCTGCCTCCGGAGCCCTCCACCATCGAAGAGGTGGAGCGCGACAAGGCGGAGGACGACTGGTGGCACTTCTGGGCCGGCCGCTCGCCGGAGCTGCGCGAGTACCTGGAGGAGCTGCGCGAGATTGAAGCCATTGGCGTGCCCGACGAGGGCGACGTGGAGTCCGCCAAGCTGGCCGTCATCAAGGAGAAGCGCACGCGCAACGGGCGCCTGCAGAAGAAGTGGAGCGCGCCCGAGCCGCCGTGGAACGCCGTGTCCTCCAACGTGCTGTGGAACATCCACAACACGCCCGCGTCCCAGGTGTCCATGCTGGGGCAGATCACCGGCATGACGTTCGCGCCGGTGGCCGCGTGCTCGTCCTTCGGCTACGGCCTGAAGCTGGCCATGAACTCCATCCGCCTGGGTGAGGCCAAGGCCGTGGTGCTGGGCATGACGGACGCGGCGCCCAACCCGCTGGTGGTGGGCGGCTTCTACAACGCGCGCGTCATCTCCGCGGACGCCGCCGTGTCCAAGCCCCTCACCGCGCTGCGCGGCACGCACATCGCCGGAGGCGCGGTGGTGTGGGTGGTGGGCGACTACGAGCACTTCACCCAGAAGGGCTTCAAGGCGCTGGGCCTGGAGCCCGTCGCCGTGGGCGTCACCGCGGACGCGGACCACATCATCACCCCGTCCAAGGAAGGCCCCACCCTGGCCATCCGCGAGGCGCTGGGCGCCGCCGGCTGTCAGCCGCAGGACGTGGGCAGCTGGGACCTGCACGCCACCGCCACCCCGGGCGACTTCCTGGAGGTGCAGACCCTGCGCGACGTGCTGCCGGAGTCCGTGCTGATCACCGCGCGCAAGGGCACCTTCGGCCACGGCATGTCCGCGGGCGGCGGCTGGGAGCTCACCGCGCAGTACCTGGGCGCGGAGGCCGGCAAGGTGTACCCCACGCCGCTGTCCGCCCCGGAGCTCAACAAGCAGATCGCCAAGGTGCACGGCCGCTTCGTCTTCAATCAGGGAGAGGCGGCGCCCGAGGGGTGCTCGGGCAAGCTCTCCATGGGAGTTGGCGGCATCAACGCCTGCGTCATCTCCCGGCCCTGGAAGTAGGCCGGGGGGGGCGTAGCGGTTCCGCGAAGGGCCTACGGGTACTTCGCGGACGCTTCGGCCTCCAGGGCCGTGGCTCCCTTCGGGTTGAGCTTGCGGAAGAACTCCAGCTCCAGGTCCAGGTCGCGGTAGCTGGCCTTCTGCTCCGGGGCAAGGCCGCTGGTGCTTCGGCCCACGCCGTTGGGGTCCGCCAGGCCGCCGGTGGCCGGGTTGCCGGTGCCCTTGTCGGTGGCGTAGCTGACGCCCACGGACTGCTGCACGCGGTCGGAGCGCAGCGCGCGCAGCACGGCCCGGCCATCCGCCAGGGTGACCCCTTCGATGAGGTAGCGCGTGGAGGACGTGGGCCCCAACGTGCCGCCGCCGGAGTCCAGCCACTCCGTCTCCAGCACGAACTGGTTGGGCAGTTCGCGCCACGAATAGCCGCGCTCGTCCATGATGGCCTTCACCTCCGGCCACAGCTGCGCGAGCGGCTGCTCGTAGGCCACGGTGGCCGCGCGGTCGCGGACGTAGTTGTCGCGCTGGTGGCCGGCACAACCGGTGACGATGACGACGGACGCGGTCAGGACCGCGCGAAGCAGGTGGCGCATGGGGATGACCTCCCGGACGGGAAGCAGTGGGGTGTGAAGGCCGCCATCCTAGCGCGGCCCTCCCCTCCCCCGTTCTCGCCCCCC
>NZ_RAWP01000099.1:0-38524 GCF_003668935.1 Corallococcus sp. AB032C
TGAGCGTCTCGTGGGCTCGGAGATGTGTATAAGAGTCAGCCTGGGCCCTGGGGGAGGGGGGCCGGCTTGGGAGGCGGCTCGAAGGTGGAGGGGAAGTCGCTGAAGATTTCAGGGAAGTCCGGGGGAGCGCCGTGCTGTTCGTCGAAGTAGTGGCCCAGGGCGGTGCCCAGGATGAGGGCGAGCACGATGGCCCAGGGCCCGCCAATGAGGAGGCCGGCCATGAGACCCAACATCGCCCCGAGAACTTTTCCCGCACCCATGCCTTCGCTTCGCTCCCTTGTGCCGGGCCAGTCTTGCATAAGGTGGGTCGCATGACGGCTCAGTTGATTGACGGCAAGGCAGTGGCGGCGCGCGTGCGGGCGGAGATCAAGGAGGAGGTGGCGCGCCTGAAGGCCGAGCGCGGCATCACCCCGGGGCTCGCCGTGGTGCGCGTGGGTGAGGACCCGGCGTCGAAAATCTATGTGACGGGGAAGAAGAAGGCCGCCGAGGAGGTGGGCTTCAACTCCTGGGAGCACCACCCGGACGAGACCATCACCCAGGACGCGCTCCTGGCGTTGGTGCACCAGCTGAACGAGGACCCGGCGGTGCACGGCATCCTGGTGCAGCTGCCGTTGCCCAAGCACATCGACGCGGACGCCATCATCGCGGCGGTGAAGCCGGAGAAGGACGCGGACGGCTTCCACCCGATGAACGCGGGCAATCTGCTCCTGGGCAGGCCGGCGACGCGGGCGTGCACGCCCTACGGCGTGATGCGGCTGTTGGAAGAGGTGGGGTGCAATCCGGCGGGCAAGCGCGCGGTGGTGGTGGGCCGCAGCAACATCGTGGGCAAGCCGCAGGCGCTGATGCTGCTGCAGAAGGACGCGACGGTGACGGTGTGCCACCGCAAGAGCGACCTGCCGGCGGAGGTGGCGCAGGCGGACATCCTGGTGGTGGCGGTGGGCGTGCCGGAGCTGGTGAAGGGCGCGTGGATCAAGCCCGGCGCGGTGGTGATTGACGTGGGGATGAACCGCAAGGCGGATGGGAAGCTGGTGGGGGATGTGGAGTTCGCTGCCGCGGCGGAGCGGGCGTCGTTCATTACTCCGGTGCCGGGTGGCGTGGGGCCGATGACGATTGCGATGCTGATGAAGAACACGCTGGAGGCGGCTCAGCGCGCGGGGAAGTGAAGGTTGGCCTTGCCTCTAAGGCCAAGACATTTGATGCGTGTGAGTTGCGCCAAGTTGAGAGTAGCCGTAAGGCATGGTCGCCGTGTGGATAGGGACCGAAGCCAGTTCTATCTCGCTGACGGGTTTCAGCGTTCACTAGCTGAGTCGAAGTGTATATTTGATGTTGCGTGTAGCTCGTGGTTGGTTGAGTCGAGTCAGTTGGGGCGAACACTACGTCGACATAAAGACGCCACTCGGGGCTGTCCCTGAGCTTCAGATAGGAAATCGACCCGGCGGGTCGTTCCTTCGAACTGGCAGGGGCCTGGGCACCGCGTCGTTGCCGACGGGCGCCAAGCATGAGCAATGCTGGTTGGCCTCCGATATGCTCTGAGATGCCGAGTGGCTCTGCCTTGCGCCCGTGCTGGGCTCCCGCAGCGGTCGCCCTTCGAAGGGAGGCGACCGCGACTTCATCAACGCCGTCCTAGCGCCGGACTCATTCGAGTCGTGAATCAGATGGGTAACTCGGGGGCTCAGGCCACATTTTACCGACGTAGAAAGCCCCGGGCGGGATAAAATGGGTGAATTTGGTAGCATCTTGCACCTGGACGCGACCGCGGATACGCACATTGAATAGAACGTGTGCAAGCGGCTACCTTTTAAGACGGAGTCAATGTGACAGCCATCCAGTCGTTCCGAGTCAGCGGATATCGAGCCATATCGGAGGCACTCCAACTCAACAAGCTTGGATCTTATGTCGCACTATATGGCGACAATGCAGTCGGCAAGTCGAGTGTGCTCCTTGCTCTTGAGTTGCTCGGCCGTATGTGTCAAGTCCATCCAAACGAGTTGCTCGGTAGCGGTCGCCCTTGGCCGACGCTAGGATTTTTCGAGCGGTTCCACCAAGATCCCTCGATTTTCAATGAACGTGCTGGTGGAGTAATCGAACTGGAGGCTGAGACGGATGATGGCCTGCGAGTGGGCTTCCGGCTTACTCGCAGGGACGACGGTCTTGAGGTTGCGTGCACCCATGCCGAGCAGGGGGGGCACGACCTTCGTACCAAGTTTGTTGCTGCACGGGACAGCGTAACCGACCTGACAAATGCGTTTAGCGATGCGCGAGAGACTGAAAAAGTCGCGAGCATTGGCCGTAGTTTGGAACAGGCTCAAGCTGATCTTGCCGTTGCTGAAGAAGGGCTCAGGACAGCGCTCACGCCTGTTGCCGTAAGCTTCGGAGCCTCGCCGTCGCTACCATTATCCCGCTCGCTTCGCGAAAGCTTGTTTGACGCTCTTGCGTCGGGTGACGCTGCTCGGCGTACTCGCCTTCGAAATGGGTTTCGACGACTTGCGGCGGCCTTCCCGGCATTAGGTGTCGGAGCAATCGATGTGCTTGTTGGGGCGGCAGGGGCAAAGGACCTCGCATGGGTGACCGAGCACACGACCCTTCCGATTGAGCACCTTGGTGGAGGAATTCAGAGCGCTGTGGCCACGATGAGCGCGTTGTATCTCGCAGGCACCCCAGTTGTCTGTCTTGAAGAACCGGAAGCGTTCGTAGGTACAGCTGCACTTGATGGCTTGCGCAATGAAATCAAAGGGGCTGTCATACATTCCATCTGTAACCAAGTTTGGATTGCCACTCACGCGATCCAGCTTGTAGCGGCCGAAGATCCAATCGTCGTGTTAGAGCGCCAAGATGGCATCGTCCGCGCTCGCCAGGGGCCTGCGGTTGCCGTCGGTGGACGTTTCAGCGTCCCGCCACTCCTGCAGCCGGCCGATGTTCACGGCAGGCTCGGACAAGATGGGTCAATCCGCCTTCCGCCAAATATCATCGAGAGGAAAGGGCTACGTCCGGGGGACTTCGTGTATTTCACCACGAACGAAAATGGCATTCAGATTCTTACGGGTGAGGAGCTAGATTCAACATTGCCGGAGGACGATACCCTGTGAGGTTCCTGATCGACACTTCGGTCATGACTCCTGGCCGGCTCCGCAAGTTCCTTGAGGCCTGCAAACTTGCAGGTCACGAGGTGGTCGTTCCTGCTCTTGTTCATGCAGAATGCTTATTCCGACTTAGACGCAAACTCGGCGCTAACTATCGACCTGAGAGCATCGACGTCTGGTATCTAAATTTCCCAAATACGCTTCGTGCCGGAATTCTCGACCAGCGGAGTGCCGCCGATCTTGCAATGGCGCTTGCTCGCCAATTTCCTGACGATGCTGCTTGGCATTCGGCCAAGCAAGCTATGTGGCGACATTCCCTCGGGTTGGCCCCCGGAGCAGACGTAAGGCCACGCTGGGCCGCCCCGGTAGACGCATACTTGGTTGGTCTCGCTTCCCCCGACACACCAATTGTCACTGCGGATAAGGGATTGGAGTGGCGAGGCTGGCCGACGGGCCACGTGCTGAGTTACGAAGATGGTCTGCGTCGCGCGGGAGTCCCCTAATGGCAGTCGTTAGTCTGATCAACCGCAAGGGCGGCGTCGGCAAGACGACCCTTACGCTCGCGCTGGCGGATCATCTTTCAGGCGTCTACCGCAAACGAGTCTTGCTGTTGGACCTAGATCCCCAAGCGAATCTCTCTACCGCTTCAATCGGTGAGGCTCGCTGGCAAGACCTCGATCGTGGACGGCAAACCGTGGCGGATGTGTTCGAGGCCGTGGTTCAACGAAAATCTGTTCCACCTCACGTGGAGCCGGTCAGGCGTGTCAAAGGCGCTTTGCCAGTCCAAATCGTCGCAAGTACGCCACGGCTCGCAGATGTTGAGGCTGACGCAATGGAGAATGCAGTTGAATGGAGTAGGCGCGTCGGATCTCCATACCTTGTCCTGCAGCAGGTGCTTGGGCCTCTTTGCGAGAATTTCGACCATGTCTTGATTGATTGTCCGCCTTCAGTTGGAGTTATTACTTTGAATGGACTTGCCCTCTCTGATGGCTATTTAATCCCAGTAATGCCCTCGCCAATTGCGGTGTCGGGAATTGAATTGCTCGTTGGTCGTATTCAAACATTTGCGAAAGGACTGCGTCGTAAGCTGAGGCGCTACGGTACCATTGTAAACCGCATTGACACGCGAACTCAACTGCATCACTCCATTACGAGTGAACTCGAGAAAAATCCGGAGGCGGAGCCCGTCTGGGCTACACAAATTCGTGCAAGCGTCCGTGCCGAAGAGGGATGGGATTACCCCGAGCCGCGCACACTTCTCCAGCGCTGGGGTACACTACATGCGGACTTCGCCGCTCTAACTGAGGAGTTCCTCCGCCGTGTCCCGTAGCCCCCCCGACGCCGCCCAACTAGAGGCAGCTCTGCGTGCCGCATTTGAGTCCGTGCTTCCACAACTCGTGGATGCTATTTCAGAGCGTCTTCGTTCACCCAAGCCGGTACGTCCGAGTCGTGGGGCACGGGCCGACCTCGGTCCATTATTCGGAGCGGCTCGCACAGGAGGGGAGATCGCCGTGCGGGCAATTCTCGATCAGGCTACGGACTTGGTCGCGATTGCCGGCGCACTTGATCGAACGCTCGCGGCTCGGGCACGGAAAGCCAAGAATCTCTCCTCGATTCGGACCGCAATCACTGCGGAAATAATGCGGCGAGCAGTCCGTAATGACGTGTTTCTACCCTCGGACACGCGTTCCATGGGAGGGCGACCATCGGACGAGTGACATTGGGTCGAGTTCGCAGTGGAAGAGCCTTGTCGACAACTGAGGACATGACCACGTTAATAGAATGGGCCGCGCGGTCGTACCAGGCGCCTCTGAATGCAAATCTTGCCGCTGCTGCCGCCGCATCCACCGCGACTGCAGGGGGCAGGCCTCGGGCGGACGACCGAGCGGGCCTGCGCGACACCATAGGCGTATCCAAGACGGATATCCAGAGGGAAGTCTTGCCGCAGGAAATGTGACGTGTTGGCGCAGGCTCGACGACTGGGATACTGCGAGGGATGAGATTGCACCCGCGAGGACGCGAGTTGCGACTCCGGACCTCCCCGGGCAATGCGAGGTTGGGGAGGCAGGAGACGAGATGGGACTACAGACCGCAGATGTAGGGTCCACCCTGGTTCTTGCAGACGTCGTAGCGGATGCACCAGCCGTCCGGCGTCGAATAGGCATACATGTAGAAGCCATTCGCGGAGCGGACCCGGTCAGTAGGAATCCGGCACCAGCCGATGTCGGTGTCCGGGTCATAGCTGGTCGGTGGAGCCATGGCGCGCACCCGGTTGTCTGTCTGCGAGGCTTGAGTCTCCGGCGGTGCTTCCTGCGCTGCTTCAGGTCCACAGGCGACGAGAAGCATCGCGGAACCCATCGCCAATCAAACCGACTTCGCCAACGGCTTCCATTGCATGGCTGTCTCCGTGAGGGGGAGGGGACTGCTGGAGCAGTCTGGCTTGGAGGTCTGGGTTGGAAGCCATGGCTCGAATTCCAATCGGAAGCGATTGGAGTCGTTATTGCGGACAGATGATTTCGGGGCCCTGGCTGTACTTGCAGACGTCGCGCGGGCTGCACCAGCCATCCGGTGTCCAGATGGCATACATCTCAATGCCGTTATTGCAGGGCACACGGTCGCTGTAGACGCGACACCAGCCGACATCCACGCTTTCGTCACAGCTGTTGGGCGGAGTCATGGCGCGCACCGGGCGGGCTGATCCCGACGTCTGATCCGCGGGGGAGTCCTCCTGGGTCGTTTCGGGGCCGCAGCCGATGAACAGCAACGCGCCAACCCACAGGCTCCAAGACTTCTGTGACTGCTGCATTTGCATGAGCGTGTCTCCAAGAGGGAAGGGGAGTCTACCCGCCATTCCTCTTCGCCCCGGAGGGGACATGACGGAAGATGTGCGCATGGGTCCGGTCTTGCACCGATGTGCGCGTGGCGCGGCCGCGCTGGGGCTGCTGCTGCTCGCCACCCCTGCGCGCGCCCAGGACGCCACGGCCCTGCCCACGTTCTCCCTGGAGCGACTGGACCCCAACCCGGGGCTGGGACCCATTGCACTCGGGAATGGCGAACTGCTGACGCCCGGGGCGCTGCGCATCTCCTTGATGGCGCACTACCAGCACTCCTCCCTGCGGATCCCGAACGGCTTGCTGGAGCCCTCGCTCGTCCTGTCCCGGACCACCGCCCTGGTCTCGATGGCCGTCGGCGTGCTGCCGTGGCTGGAGCTTCAGGCCCAGCTTCCGGGCGTCATCCACCAAAGTGGCGCGGACCTGAGCACCTCGCTGTCCATCGCCTCGCCTTCGCGCAGCGGGTTGGGGGCACCACGGATCGCGGCCCGGTTGGGCTTGCTGGGGACCTCCGCTCCCGACGCCTTCCACCTGGCGGTGGACCTGGACATGCGGTTGCCCGTGGGCGGCTCGGGAGCGTTTGCCCGTGACCGGGGTGTCCGCGGCCAGGGCCGCGTCATGATGGGCAAGCGGTGGGGGGCCGTGGCTCCGGCGCTGGAACTGGGCGTGCTCCTGCGTCGCGGTGTGTCCGGCTCCAGCGTGGACCGCATCAACGGCGTGGGCAACGAGCTTCGCGCCGGTGCGGGAGTGACGGTGGGCTACGCCCTCCGCGCGGAGGTGTCCGCGTTGGGTGCCTACTCCTGGCGGCAGCAGCGCTTCAGCGGCGAACTGTTGGGCGGCCTGCGCTACGCACCCGTCCGGCCGTTCGAGTTCTTCGCCATGGGCAGCGCGGGCCTGGGCTCCGAGCCTGGGACGCCCCGCTTCCGGGTTCTCGCGGGACTGGCCCTGATGCTCTTCGACAAGCCGCCGCCTCCGCCCCCGGAGGACATCGTCTACGAGCTCGTCCAGGGACTGCCGCGTGCTCCCGCCGAGCCCCAGATCGAGCCCGAACCCACGCCTCCCGAGCCCCCCACGCCCGAGCCCTCCGTCGAGCCGGCATGGTCCGACACCGACACGGATGGGGACGGTGTCGTGGACGCGCTGGATGCCTGCATCCATGAGAAGGGGACCCGGGAGCACGGCGGTTGCCCCGAGACCGGCGACCCGCTCGTCACGCTGACCCGCGAGCGCCTTGTCCTCCATGGCCAGGTCTTCTTCGAGGTCGGCGTGACGACGCTGCCGGGCCGCTCGCGCGTGTTGGATCAGGTGGCGCGGGTGCTCCTGGAGCATCCCGAGGTGGAGCGCGTCGTCATCGAAGGCCACACGGACGCGGAAGGTTCCTCCGCCTCCAACCAGCGCCTGTCCCTGGCTCGCGCGGAGGCGGTTCGTGACTACCTCATGCGGAAGGGCGTCCCGGCCCACCGCTTGGAGGCCCGGGGACTCGGTGCGCGTCGGCCCGCGGGCTCCAATGGGACACAATCAGGCCGGGGCGAGAACCGCCGCGCGGAGCTGCTGTTGATCCTGGGCGAGCCCACTTCGTCCCGCTCCATCCCCGCGCCTCCTCCTCAATAGGAACGCCAAGACACGACGATGGTGTCCGTGGTACACTATGTCCGGGACAGGGAGGCTTGGACATGATGAACCGCGAGGAGCGCATTGCGGGAGGGTTGTATGGGCTGCTCATCGGCGATGCGCTGGGCGTGCCCTACGAGTTCCACCGGCCGGAGAGGATTCCCTCCCCAGAGGCCATCGAATACGACCCACCTCCGGGGTTCGATCGCGCGCATGATCGCGTCCCCCCGGGCACGTGGTCGGACGATGGCGCCCATGCGCTGTGCCTCCTGGATTCGCTGACGTATCAGAAACGGCTCGACTGCGAGGACCTGGGCCGGCGGCTGGTGAACTGGCAGGACTGGGGTTACCTCGCCGTGGATGGCGACGTGTTCGACGTGGGCATCCAGACCAGCACCGCCCTGCGCCGGTTGCGCGATGGCACCCCGGCGATGCTCGCGGGCCCCAATGGCACGATGGACAACGGCAATGGCTCACTGATGCGTGTGTTGCCATTGGCCCTGTGGCATCGGGGCAAGGATGCCGCACTCGTCTCGGATGCCATGGCGCAGTCACGCGTCACGCATGGCCATGTGCGCGCCCAGGTGTGCTGCGCGCTGTACTGTCTTTGGGCTCGTCGCATCCTCGAAGGCGCGGCGGACCCGTGGGCTGAAGCCGTGGCCACCTTCAGGGACCTGTACGTCGAAGGCTTCCCACAGCGGGAGGAACTGGAAGCCCACGTCCGACCGGACGACCCCGCACCGGGGACGGGCGGCGGCTACGTCGTGGACTGCCTGCGCTCCGCACGCGCTTGCGTGGCGAACGGGAAGACCTACGAAGAGATCGTCAAATCCGCCATCCGGCTGGGCCACGACACGGACACCACGGCCTGCGTGGCGGGCGGCATCGCGGGCCTCATCCACGGCCTGGATGGCATTCCACACCGCTGGCGTTCACAGCTGCGAGGCGAGGACCTGGTGAATCCGCTCCTGGATCGGCTCCTCGCCGTGGCTCGCGGATGAGACGCGAAGCCCCCGGACCTCATTCGTCCGGGGGCCGCGCGGACAGGAACTACAGCGACTGGCTTTGCTCCGGAGCCTTCTGCGGCTGGCTCTGGGGCGCGCACGCCAGGAGCTCCTCCGCAGGGGCTTCATTCTCGATGCTGGCGGTGCTGGCGAACGGGCAGCCGCACCACGCGGTCCATAGCACCACGCAGCAGGGGGCAGGGCCGCAGACGGAGCACTTATCTCCCTCTTCGACGGGCGCCTGCACCGAAGAGACCTGGGTCTCTTCCGCCGCGAAGGCAGGCGCCGCGAACAGCATCAAGAGGGAAGCCATCTTCGGGAGGTCGGAGCGTCGGAGCAGCTTCATGGTGTACCTCGGGGGGAACGGCGTGTCGGGTCCACGCCGGTGGGACCCGTGAGCTTCGCACATCTTCCCCGTGGCCCGTGACGCCCCCACCCCTCAGTCCGGGAAGATCTCCAGCACGTCCTTCAGCATCGCCGCGCCCGTGCCCCGCGCACCCTGCTCTCCGTTGATGACGGTGTTCACGCCGTGCAAATCGCTGCGGAACACCGCGCCCATCTCCATCGCGCCCAGCCGGGCCAGGGGATGGGCCGCGTCCACGGCGGTGGGCCGCACGCTCCACTCCCACTGCTCTCCGCCCACGGGCTCGCCGCGCGCCAGCAGCAGCACCTGGCCACCCTTCGCCTTCGCCGCGTCCAGCTCCGCGCGCGTCACGCCGCGCATGCCCGTCACGGACACGTCCTTCAGCATCGTCGGCACGCGCATCACCGAGTTGGCCAGGATGACCAGCTTGCCCGCCGTGTCCCAGCCATCCACGTCCAGCGTGGGGTCCGTCTCCGCGATGCCCAGCGACTGCGCCTCCGCCAGCGCGGCCTCGTACGTCCTGCCCTCCGCCATGCGGCACAGCAGCAGGTGGCTGGTGCTGTTGAGCACGCCCTCGAACCGGCCCAGCTTCCCCAGGGCCAGGTCCCGGCGGCCCACGTTCACCAGCGGCATCGACGCGCCCACGGCCGCGCTGAAGCGCAGGGGAGGGCGGCCCGGTGACTCCAGGTCGCTCAAGCGCGCCAGCTCCTGGAACCCCAGCACCAGAGGGCCCTTGCTCGCGAGCACCGCCGCCATGCCTCGCGACAGCGCGTCCCGCGTGATGTCCAACCCGGGCTGCCCGTCCTGGAAGCTCGTGGGCGTGGCCTCCAGCAAGAGGTCCGCCTTCACCTCGCGCACCAGGTCTCGCCCGCTCAACCCCGGACGCCCCACCACCGGCAGCGACGCCACGGAATGCCGCGCCCGCTTCACCGCCAGCACCGCGCCGATGTCCAACCCGTTCGGCGACACCGCCGCGCCGCCCGAGTCCGCCAACCCCACCGGCAACAGCTCCAGCCGGTAGCGCTCCATCAACAGCGATGCGCGCGACTGGAGGATCTCCAGGAGCGGCACGCCCACGTTGCCAAGGCCCGTGAGCAGGAAGCGCACCGTGCGGACGGCGCGCGGGTTCATGGTGCGAAGGCCTCGCGCACCCCGTCACGGCGCAGCGTGAAGAGCATCCACACCGCCACCGGCACGCCCACGAAACAGCCGGGCGTCAGCGTGTACATCGCGCAGATGGCGCCCACCGTCGCCAGGCCGTACCCCTTGAGGTTCATCGCGTTCCACGCGCCCCAGACGGCGAGCACCCCGCAGAGGATCCCGCCCAGGATGGCCAGCGTGAAGCCCGTCGTGAACTCCAGCACCACCGGCGCCTGCCCCGGCGTCGAGAAGGGCGACGCCACCTTCAGCGCCGCCAGCAGCCCGCCGAGCAGGCTGAAGGTGACGTGCAGCACGCCCACGACGAGCAGGAAGAACGCCGGGAAGCGCACGATCTGGAAGATCTTGATGCGCGGGTCGCCCGACTCCAGCTGAGGACCAGGACCGCTCATGACCGCCCCTTCAGCGCGCCCACGATCATCCGCGTCGCGGGAGACTTGTTCAGCGTGTAGAAGTGGATGCCCGGCACGCCGCGCGCGAGCAGCTCCATGCACTGCACCGTGGCGTGCGCGACACCCAGCTGCACGACGGCGTCAGGCTGATCCTTCACGCGCTCCATCTGCAACGCCAGACGCATGGGCACTGTCGCGCCACACATGCGCGTGAAGCGCTGGACCTGCTCGTAGTTGGTGATGGGCATGATGCCGGGAACGATGGGGACGTTGATGCCCGCCCGCCGCGCCCGCTCCACGAAGTCGAAATAGAAGGCGTTGTCGAAGAAGAGCTGCGTCACCACGAAGTCCATCCCCGCATCCACCTTGGCCTTCAGGTGCTTGAGGTCGTCCTCGCGCGACGCCGTCTCCACGTGGCCCTCCGGATAGCACGCACCCCCCAGGCAGAAGTTGAAATCCTCTTCTCGGACGAATCGGACCAGCTCCTCCGCGTAGCGGAAGCCCCCGGGTACCGGCTCGAAGGTCGCCTGCCCCAGCGGCGGGTCCCCTCGCAGCAGGAGCACGTTCTCGATGCCTGCCGCGTCGAGCCGGCGCAGCACGTCACGAAGCTCGTCGCGGGTGTGTCCCACGCACGTCAGGTGCGCCATCGCTTCGATGCCGGTGTGCTTCTTGATGTGCGTGACCAGGTCCACCGTCCGGTCGCGCGTGCTCCCGCCCGCCCCGTACGTCACCGACACGAACCCCGGCTCCAGCGGGGCAAGCTCCTCCACCGTGCGCAGGAGCGAGGCCACGCCCGCGTCCGTCTTGGGAGGAAAAAACTCGAAGGAGAAGCTCGGCTTGGAGGGGTTGAGGCAGTTGCGAATCTTCATGTCGGGCGGAGTTTAGTCCCTTCCGCGTCGGCCTTGATCGGAGAAGGTGCGCCGCTATAGTCCGCGCCGTTTCGCCACCCCCTGACCATCCTGGAGAAGTCAATGACCCGGCGTACGCCCCTCAACGAGGCCCACCGCAAGCTGGGGGCCCGCATGGTCGACTTCGCCGGCTGGGACATGCCGGTGCAGTACTCGTCCCTCACCGCCGAGCACGAGGCCGTGCGCACCGCTGTCGGCCTCTTCGACGTCTCCCACATGGGTGAGATCGAGTTCACCGGCCCGGGCGCCCTGGAGACCGTGAACCGGCTCATATCCAACGACCTCGCCCGCTGCCAGGACGGCCAGGCCGTCTACGCGGGCCTGCTCAACGACCAGGGCGGCTTCGTGGACGACGTCGTCGCCTACCGCTTCAGCCCCGAGCGCATCCTCATCTGCGTCAACTCCAGCAACCGCGAGAAGGACTTCGCCTGGATGAACGCGCGCGCGGAAGGCGTCAAGCCCGTGGACAAGAGCGACGACTACGCGCAGATCGCCATCCAGGGCCCCAAGGCCGTGGGGCTGGTGCAGCGCCTGACGAAGTCGGACCTGTCCCAGGTGGGCACCTACCGCTTCACCGAAGGGGAGGTCGCTGGCGTGAAGGCCATCATCTCCCGCACGGGCTACACCGGTGAGGACGGCTTCGAGCTGTACTGCGCCGCCGGTGACGCCGTGAAGCTCTGGGACGCGCTCCTGGAGGCCGGGCAGCAGGACGGCGTGAAGGCCTGTGGCCTGGGCGCGCGTGACTCGCTGCGCACGGAGATGAAGTACGCGCTGTACGGCAACGACATCGACGACGCGCACACCGCCCTGGAGGCGGGCCTGGGGTGGATCGTCAAGCTGGACAAGGCGGGCGGCTTCATCGGCAAGGACGCGCTCGCCGCGCAGAAGGCCGCGGGCGTGCCGCGCAAGCTGGTGGGCTTCGAGCTCACCGACAAGGGCATCCCCCGCCACGGCTACCCCGTCCTCAAGAACGGCGAGCGCGTGGGCGAGGTGACGAGCGGCACCATGGGCCCCACGGTGAAGAAGTCCATCGGCATGGCCTACGTGCCGGCGAACCTCGCCGCCGAGGGCTCCACCTTCGACGTGGACATCCGCGGACGCGCCGTGCCCGCCGTCGTCGTGAAGACCCCCTTCCTCAAGAAGTCCTGAGTCCCTTCCTTCCACACCTGTTGTGAGGAGCAGAAACCCCATGGCCGACAACGTCCCGCAGGATCTGAAGTACACCAAGGAGCACGAGTGGGCCCGCGTCTCGGGCAAGATCGTCGTGGTGGGCATCACCCAGCACGCCTCGAACACGCTGGGCGACATCGTCTACGTGGAGCTGCCCAAGCTGGGCGCCCAGGTGACGGCCGGCGACTCGTTCGGCACCGTCGAGTCCGTCAAGGCCGTGTCGGAGCTGTTCGCGCCCGTCTCCGGCAAGGTGGTGAAGGTGAACGGCGAACTCGCGGAATCGCCGGAAGACATCAACACGGATCCGTACGGGGACGGGTGGCTCGTGGAGATTGAACTCTCGGACGCCGGGCAGCTGAGCGAGCTGCTGGACGCCGCCACCTACGAGACGTTCATCAAGGAGTAGTTCCGCGCGCGCAAGAAGTCGCGCGTCCCGGTTGTTAGAGACGCTCCATGGAGCGCCGAGCCCGCTCGGACGCCGAACTTCCTACCGCACCTCACGCGAGCCTTCCGACCATGTCCCTCAACTGGAAGTACCAGGAGTCCTTCGCCGGCCGGCACATCGGTCCGGAGACCCCTGAAGTGAAGCAGATGCTGTCCACGCTGGGCGTGGACTCGCTGGACGCCTTCGTGGAGTCCACCGTGCCGCCCGTCATCCGCTCCCCGGAGCCCCTGCGGCTGCCCGCGGGCAAGGGTGAGAACGAGGTGCTGGCGCAGCTGGAGGCCATCGCGGCGAAGAACCAGGTGTTCCGGTCCTTCATCGGCATGGGCTACAGCGACACCCACGTCCCCAACGTCATCCTGCGCAACATCTTCCAGAACCCGGGCTGGTACACCCAGTACACGCCCTACCAGGCCGAAATCGCCCAGGGCCGGTTGGAAGCGCTGCTCAACTTCCAGACCATGGTGACGGACCTCACCGGCATGGAAGTGGCCAACGCCTCCATGCTGGATGAAGGCACCGCCGCGGCGGAGGCCATGGCGCTGGCGCTGCACGCCAAGGGCACCGACGCGGGGGGCGCGTTCTTCGTCTCCGACGGTTGCCACCCGCAGACGGTGGACGTGGTGCGTACGCGCGCCCTCCCGCTGGGCGTGGAGGTCGTCGTGGGCGACCACCGCACGGTGGACCTGTCCCAGAAGAAGTTCTTCGGCGCGCTGGTGCAGTACCCGGCGACGGACGGCGTGGCGCACGACTACCGCGCCTTCGGCGAGAAGGTGCACGCGGCGGACGGCCTGCTCGTCGTCGCGGCGGACCTGCTGGCCTTGACGCTGCTCACCGCGCCCGGCGAGTTCGGCGCGGACGTGGTGGTGGGCAGCGCGCAGCGCTTCGGCGTGCCGCTGGGCTACGGCGGCCCGCACGCCGCCTACTTCGCCACGAAGAGCGCGTACACCCGCGTGATGCCGGGCCGCCTCATCGGCGTGTCCGAGGACTCCGGGGGCCGGCCCGCGCTGCGCATGGCGCTGCAGACGCGTGAGCAGCACATCCGCCGTGAGAAGGCCACGAGCAACATCTGCACCGCGCAGGTGCTGCTGGCCGTGATGGCCGGCATGTACGCCGTCTACCACGGGCCGGAAGGCCTCAAGGCCATCGCGGAGCGCGTGCACGGGCTCACCGTGGTGCTGTCGCGCGGCCTGGCGAAGCTGGGCTTCAAGCCGAAGCACGAGCAGTTCTTCGACACGCTGCGCGTGGAGCTGACGGCCCCGCAGGTGCGGGGCGTGCTGGCCGCCGCGGAAGGCGCGAAGATGAATTTCCGCCGCATCGATGAGAAGACGCTCGGCCTGGCGCTGGACGAGACGACGCGCGCCAAGGACGTGGAAGACATCCTCGCGGCCTTCATCCAGGGTGCGAACAAGTCCGCGTCCCCGGTGAACCTGGACGAGGTCGCCGAAGGCCTGGAGAGCCCGCTCGCCCCCGAGCTGCGCCGCCAGAGCGCGTACCTCACGCACCCGGTCTTCAACCGCTACCACTCCGAGACGGAGATGCTGCGGTACGTGCGCCGGCTGGAGGCGAAGGACCTGTCCCTCACGCACTCCATGATTCCGCTGGGCAGCTGCACCATGAAGCTCAACGCCACCGCGGAGATGATCCCGGTGACGTGGCCCCAGTTCAGCAAGCTGCACCCGTTCGCGCCCACCTCGCAGGCGGCCGGCTACAAGGTCATCTTCGAGCAGCTGGAGCACGCGCTGTCGCAGGTGACGGGCTTCGCCGGGTGCTCGCTGCAGCCCAACGCGGGCAGCCAGGGTGAGTACGCGGGCCTGCTCGTGATTCGCGCCTACCACCAGGCGCGCGGGCAGGGGCACCGCGACGTGTGCCTCATCCCGTCCTCCGCGCACGGCACCAACCCGGCTTCCGCGGTGATGGCCGGCTATCGGGTCGTCGTCACGAAGTGCGACGAGAACGGCAACATCGACCTGAACGACCTGCGCGCCAAGGCGGACCTGCACAAGGACAAGCTGGCCGCGCTGATGGTGACGTACCCCTCCACGCACGGCGTGTTCGAGGAGGAGATCCGCGAGATCTGCTCCGCCATCCACGAGCGCGGCGGCCAGGTGTACATGGACGGCGCCAACCTCAACGCGCAGGTGGGTCTCACCGCGCCGGGCCTGGTGGGCGCGGACGTCTGCCACATCAACCTGCACAAGACGTTCTGCATCCCGCACGGCGGTGGCGGCCCGGGCATGGGCCCCATCTGCGTCGCGTCCCACCTGGTGAAGTTCCTCCC
The DNA here is from genome assembly GCF_003668935.1 of Corallococcus sp. AB032C. Classification (NCBI taxonomy): domain Bacteria; kingdom Pseudomonadati; phylum Myxococcota; class Myxococcia; order Myxococcales; family Myxococcaceae; genus Corallococcus; species Corallococcus sp. AB032C. The sequence goes on from NZ_RAWP01000099.1 coordinate 15,242, forward strand.
TGGACACCCCGTCATGCAGACGGGCGGGGGGGACGCCATCGGCGCCATCTCCGCGGCGCCGTGGGGCAGCGCCAGCATCCTGCTCATCTCCTGGATGTACATCCAGATGATGGGCGGCGAGGGCCTGACGCAGGCCACGAAGATGGCCATCCTCAACGCCAACTACGTCGCGGAGCGGCTCCAGCCGCACTACCCGGTGCTCTACCGGGGCAAGCGCGGCCGGGTGGCCCACGAGTGCATCGTGGACCTGCGCCCGCTCAAGAAGACCGCGGGCGTGGAGGTGGAGGACGTGGCCAAGCGCCTCATGGACTACGGCTTCCACGCGCCCACCGTGTCGTTCCCGGTGGCGGGCACGCTGATGATTGAACCCACCGAGTCCGAGTCCAAGGCGGAGTTGGACCGCTTCTGCGACGCGATGATCGCCATCCGCCAGGAGATCCGCGACGTGGAAGAGGGCCGCGCGCCCAAGGACAACAACGTCCTGAAGAACGCGCCGCACACCGCGCGCACGCTCACCGCGCCGGAGTGGAACCGCCCGTACACCCGCGAGCAGGCCGTGTTCCCCACGCCGTGGGTCCGCGACAACAAGTTCTGGCCGTCCGTGGGACGCCTGAACAACGTGCTGGGTGACCGCAAGCTCGTGTGCTCGTGCCCTCCCATCGAGGACTACGACACGCCCGCGCAGAAGGTCGCTTAAGCCGTCTTCGACAGCAGCAGTCACCGGGGCCGTCTTCCAGCGCATCGGAAGGCGGCCCTCGTGTTTCTAGCGGGCCTGCGCGGGCTCCACGTGGACCACCACGTCCACCACCTGCGGATAGGCGCCTTGCAGCGTCTCCTCCACCTTGTCGGCCACTTCGTGGGCCTGCGCGGTGGTGAGCTGCGGGTCGACTTCAATCTTCAGGTCCACGTAGACGCTCTCCTCCATGCCCCGGCTGCGCACGTCGCGGCAGGAGCGCACGCCGGACACCGCCAGCGTGTGCTGGGACACCTGCGCCGGGTCCAGGCGCGCGGTGTCGGAGAGGATGCCCACCGCCTGCCGGACGATGCCGTAGGCCACCCACGCGACGAAGACCATCACGGCCAGCGCCACCAGTCCGTCCGCGCGCGGGAAGCCCATCGCCACCAGGCCAATGGAGATGAGCACGGCGATGGTCACGAACACGTCCGACAGCGTGTGCTGCGCGTCCGCGAGCAGCAGCGAGCTCTTGTACTTCTGCCCGTAGTGCCGCTCCACGCGGGTGACGGCCAGATTGATGAACAGCGTGGCGACCATCACCGCCGCCATCGTCACCGACACCGTGGGGTGCTTGTCGTGCAGGAGCGAGTCGAACGCCATGCGCCCCAGCTCCAGCATGCCCACGCCAATCATCGCGCCGATGCCCAGCGACGCGAGCGCCTCGAACTTGCCGTGACCGTAGGGGTGGTCCGCGTCCGCCGGCTGCGACGCGACCCCCATGGCCACCAGGCCCAGCACGTTGGAGCCGCCGTCGATGAACGAATGCAACCCGTCCGCTGTCACCGACGCGGACTGGGCCATGAGGCCAAAGGCGAGCTTGGCCACGGCCACGACCCAGTTGGCCACGAGGATGGCCAAGAGGACGAAGCGGACCTTCCGGTTGCGCTCCTGGAGCGCGGCGCCACGGTCGACGAGAGAGGCTTCCACGGCGGGGCAGGGTAGTGCCCTGCGCCGTCCACCGCGAGGCCTCCGTGGGTCCTACTGTCGGAACAGCCGCATCCGGGGGCCGCCGCCCATCTCCAGGAAGAAGCCGAACTGGAAGCGCACCGTCGCGTCCTGACTCAGCAGGCCGGACGGCGGGTTGGGGAAGGGCTGCGCGCGCTTGAAGGACGCCACGGCCTCCATGTCCAGGAAGTCCAGGCCGCTGCTCTTCTCCACCTGGATGTCCTTCACCGCGCCGCGCTCGTCCAGGGTGATGGTCAGCAGCGTCTGGCGGTCGCGCCCGGAGTAGATGTTCCCCGTCGGGTCGCGCATGCGCAGCTGCTCGTTGGGGTTCCAGTGCATGCCCACGCTCTGCTTCACGCGGTTGAAGAAGCTGGCGTACTTCCACTCGCGCGTGTTGAGGAAGGTGCCGTCGCCTTCCTCCTGGTCCCGGAGCATGTCGTTGGGCGCCGCGCCCACCACCTTGTCCATGGCCGCCTGCGACGGCATCAGCGTGGCCAGGCCCGGGGAACCCACCCGGCCCGTGGAGCCCTCCTGCTCGCTTTCCTCGCCCTGGCCGGGCTGGATGCGCAGGCGCTTGGCGTTGCCTTGCGTGGCGTCGCTCTCCGACTGGTTCTTCACCGCCATGCCCGGGCCGCGCTCGCGCGGATCCGTCTTCATGGCGATCTCCTGCTTGCGGCGCGTCTCCGGCATCTCGAAGACGGGCTTCTTGCCACCCTGGGACTGGGCCCGGTCGTCCGCGCCCGTGCCGTTGTTGCCGGACACGCGGGGGGGCTGCACCTGGTCCTGCGCCGCGCCCTCCTGCTTCTGGGGAGCGGTCTTCTGGGGCATGGCGTTGCGGTAGAAGGCCGTCTGGTCGCGCGCGCGCGTCTCCTTCTCCGTCGTGTTGTTGTGCTCGGCCAGGTACTTCGCGTCCGGGGACTGCTGATCATTCCCCGGCGCCACGTCCACCACCTGGCCCTGGGGCTTCGTCTCGTCCGGCTTCTTCTCTTCCTTCGGCTCGCGCTTCTCCGTGGGGCGGGGCTTCGTCTGCTGCGGCGTCACCGCCCCCCGGTTCTTCGCCCACTGGTCCGACGTGAGCGGCCTCACCGCCACGGACGTGGGCCGGGCGGGGCGCTTCTCATGGGGGAAGTTCGCCTGCACGGCCGACACCAGGAGCACGAAGCCCACGAAGGCGACCTGGGCCAGGAGCGCCAGGATGCCCGCCACCAGGTAGCGCAAGGGCCCACGCTGCTTCCGCGCGCGCCGCTGACGCCAGTCTGTCGAGGAACCCGTGCCCACGGCCTGATGATAAACCTCCGGACCGCTTCTACAGTCCCGAACGTGCGGCCCGTAACACCCGGGACATGGAAGAGATTCGCGAGCGCGTGCGTTGGTGCGTTCGAATTGTCCGCTTCATCTCAGTAGATGGGGGCGACCTCCGCCCCGTTGAAGTAGAAGCGAAGGATCTCCGGATAGCTCTGCCCGGCCTCCGCCCGGCCGATGGCGCCTGTCTGACACATGCCCACGCCGTGGCCCCAGCCGCCGCCCCGGAACAGCCATCCGGTGGGCCGGCCCTCGGCGTCCCGCTCGGCCTCCACGGTGGCCATGCTGCTGTTGAGCATCCCGAAGAGCCGCCGGATGTTCAGCTCCCCGCGCACCTGGGTGGCGCCCTTCGTCCCTGACACGGTGAGCAGCCGGGCGCGCCCGGACACCCCGCGCTCGGACAGGGCGAGCCCCTGGATGGACCCCACGCCCAGCTTCTCCGTGAGCGCGTCCACCTGGTTTTGCGTGAAGCGCTTCTCCCACCGGAACTTCGTGGGCTGCGCGAAGCTGGACAGCTTGCACGCGGCGGGCACGTCCGACGTCGCCAGCCACGCCTTGAGGTTGGACGGGCCGGGGACGTCCGGCGCGGGCTCCAGCAGGTCCGGCCGCCCGCGCAGGCTCGGGTCCGGCGGGCCGCCCCACACCACGTCGTTGTCCTCGGTGTGGCCGCCGCACACGGCGCTGTAGACGGAGTCCACCAGCCGGCCCTCCTGGCTGAAGAGGGCCTGGCCCCGGGTCGCCTCCACCGCGGCGGTGGTGCTGGCCGCCTCGCCCGTGCGGCCCCGGTACACCGCGCAGTGCTGCTCCGAGCAGAGGAGGTACGGATCCGCCAGGTGCTTGATGCCCACCTTCGCCAGCACCTCGCCGCGCGCGGTGACGGCCTGGGCCTTGAGCGCCTCCGGGTGCGCGCGCGCGAAGATTTCGGACGGCACCAGCCCCTTGAGCAGGTCCTCCAGGCCCACCACGTTCACCACCGCGAGCTTGCCGCCGCGGTCCACCGCGAACTGGAGCGCGCCGCGGAAGCTGCGGTCCTCGAAGGCGTGGAAGTCGTAGCCCACGCCGTACTCCACCTGGCGCACGTCGAAGCCGGTGCCGTCCGGCGTCTCCGCGTCCAGCCTGTCTTGCGCCAGGCCCACCACGGCGTCGTTCTCGTCCTTCAGCTCCAGGATGGCGCGGGACGGCTTGCGGACCTCCTCGAAGAGCGTGGTGCGCAGGCCGTAGCGGCGCAGCAGCTCCGCCTGCTGTTTCGCCGCGGCCTCGGGCGTCAGCGCCTCTTCCCCCAGGAGGAGGTAGCGCCGGTTGTCGATGACCTTCCCCGCGATGCCGTACACGGAGCCCAGTGTGTGCGTGCGCACCGCGAGCCCTCGCGCGCGCCACGTCTCCTGCGCCTCCGCGAGCCCCGCCTTGTCCGCGAAACGGAACTCGCCCAACTGCACCCGCGCGCTCCATTGGGCCGGTTCGCCCTGCGTCACCCGCACCGTCCAGCGCGAGCCCGCGGGCGCGTCCAGCACCTTGTCTCCCGGTCCGCCGAAGCGCAGCCGCATCCGTGCTCGCGGCGAGAACGTCACGACCTCGCGTCCCTCCATCAGCTTGATGGGGAGGCGCGGCTCGCCGTTGCGGAAGTCCAGGCGCTTCAGGTCCTGCGGCCCGGGCAGACCCGACGTGAGCGGATCCTCCAGGCCACTCGGAGCGGGGGGCTTCACGCCCGCGTCAGCGGGCTTCGTGGGGACGGAGACCTCCGGCTCGCCCAGGCCCCGGGTGCTCGGAGCAGGTGAGGGCGCCGGCGTGGCGCAGGAGGCGAGCAGCAGGGCGGTCAGGAGCAGGACGGCTTTGGACACGGCGGCGGCACCGTAGCCGCCATGGGGCCGAGCGTCACGGTTCTCCCTCCCGCTGCGGCGCGTCTCGCCCTGGATGACCGGCAGTGAATAGAACGCCCAACGCCGTGCGTTGCCCCTGCTCATGCAAATTCTTGGAGGCAACGGCTTGAAGACGCGACACACCCTGGTGGCCTCCCTGGCTGCCTGCACCCTGGCTCTTGGGCTGACCGCTTGTGGCGGCGGCGGTGGCTCTGGCGGAGGCACTGGCGGTTCGTCGGGCGCCGGTACCCAGGCACCCGCGACGAACACGGGGACCCCCAAGGTCGAGAAGACTCCCTCCGCTCCGGGCAAGGCGCCCCCCATCGGCGTGCAGCCGGTGGAGAACACGCCCGCCGCGCAGATGCCAGAGCATGCGGACCACACGCCCATCGCGGAGCCTGGTCCCCAGCCCGCCGTCAGTGCCCAGGCGATGCAGGAGACCCCCGCCACCACGCCCGCCCATGACTGGGTGGTGTCGCCCAACGGCGACGACGGCGCCCAGGGCACAGAGGCCGCGCCGCTGAAGACCATCGCCATGGCGGTGAGCAAGGCCGGCCCCGGCGACCGCATCCGCGTGCTCGCGGGCACCTACGCCGAGCGCGTGGTGCTGGGCGACAACACCAAGGCCGGCACGCCCGAGGCGAAGATCACCCTCCAGGGCGAGGGCCGTCCCAAGCTCACCCCGGGCAGCGGCTCTGGCGCGGCGGTGCAGGTGCGCCGCGCGAACTGGGTCATCGACGGGTTCGACATCGACGTGGAGGGACAGCCCATCTTCGGCGTCACCTTCGAGGGCGACGTGCAGGGCACGGTGCTGGCCAACTCGGAGCTGCACAACGGCACGGGCGGCGCGGGCGTCACCCTGTTCAACAACGCCAAGGGCCCCACCATCGAGAACAACAACATCCACGACTTCGTGCGCACCACCGGCAACAAGGACTCGCACGGCATCGTGATGCAGCCCGCGTCCTACGACGCGACGGTGCGCAACAACGACATCCACGACGTGTCCGGTGACTCCGTGCAGTGCCTGGGGCCCGAGGGCTTCAGCGACCTGCCGCCCGCCACCGGCCTGCTGGTGGAGAACAACCACCTCTTCAACAACCGGGAGAACGCCGTGGACATCAAGACGTGCCACGACGTCATCATCCGCAACAACCGGATGCACCACTTCGTGGCGTCCGACACGGCCAAGGGCGAGGCGCTCGTCATCCACTACTCCGCCAACAACGTGCTGGTGGAGGACAACGAGCTGTATGACGCCTCCAAGGGCATCGCCGTGGGCGGCAACCACGAGGGCCCCGTGCCCCAGGCCGTCGTCGTGCGCCGCAACCGCGTGCACGACATCACCGACGCGGGCGGCGGCGAAGGCACCGCCATCCGCCTGGAGAACTCCAAGGGCGCCGTGGTGGTGAACAACACCATCACCCGCGCCAAGGCCGGCATCATCCTGGGCCACGGCACGGGCGGCCCCACGGAGTCGCTGCGCGTGGAGAACAACATCGTGGACGCGCCCGTCAGCGTGGACGTGGGCGGCCAGGCCCCCGGCCTCCAGATGAGCAACAACCTCTATCCTTCCGGCGCGCAGTTCAAGACCAACGGCCAGCTCCAGGCCCTGGACGCCTTCAAGGCCGCCGCGAAGGACACCACCTCCAACGGCGGTGACGTGACGGTGTCGGACACCTTCGCCCCGTCCGCCTCCGCCCAGGACAAGGGACAGGACGAGGGCCAGCCCTTCTGCGGCGCGGCCCCGGACATCGGCGCGGTGGAAATGGGCTGCTAGGCCCCACCCGGGAAAGCACCCCCGGAAAAGCAGAAGGCCCGATGCGGAGACTTCCGCATCGGGCCTTTTGTCTTATGAGGCGCCACCCGGATTCGAACCGGGGAATGAAGGTTTTGCAGACCTTTGCCTTACCACTTGGCTATGGCGCCGCAGCGATTGGGGCCGGGGTTATACGCAGCCCGGCAGGAGCCGGTCAAGGAAGCAACACCATCCAGCCCCGCTTCTCGTCCCGCTACGATACGGCGCGGGGTGTCAGGCCCTGACAAGTGAGGGATCACACGATGCTGCACGGCCATGGCGTCTTCCAAGAGGAGCACGAAGCCTTCCGCCGCACTGTCCGGGCGGTGGTGGACAAGGAGCTGCGCCCGTTCGCGGCGGAGTGGGAGGCCCGGGAGGAGTTCCCCCGGGAGATCTTCATGCGCTTCGGTGAGCTGGGCTTCCTGGGCCTGAAGTACCCGGAGGCCTACGGGGGCACGGCGGCCGGGGAGCTGTACGAGGCGGTGCTCCTGGAGGAGCTGGGCCGCTGCGGCTCCGGCGGCGTGGCCGCGGGGCTGGGCGGGCAGTTCACCATCGCCACCGGTCCCCTGCACCTGTTCGGCACGGAGGCCCAGAAGCAGCGCTGGCTGGCCCCCGCAATCCGGGGGGAGAAGATTGGCGCCCTGGGCATCACCGAACCGGACGCCGGCTCGGACGTGGCGGGGCTGCGCACCACCGCCCGCCGCGACGGCGACCACTTCGTCGTCAACGGCTCCAAGACGTACATCACCAACGGGGTGCGGGCGGACTTCGTGGTGCTGGCGGTGAAGACCGACCCGTCGCGAGGCCACAAGGGCCTGTCCATGCTGGTGGCGGAGCGGGGCACGCCGGGCTTCAGCGTGGGACGCAAGCTCCAAAAGGTGGGCTGGCGCGCGTCCGACACGGCGGAGCTCTTCTTCGAGGACTGCCGCGTGCCCGCGGAGAACCTGCTGGGCGTGGAGGGGCAGGGGTTCTCGCAGATCATGGGCAACTTCCAGTGGGAGCGCCTGTCGCTCGCGCTGGGCGCGGTGGGCGCCATGGACGACATGCTGGAGACGGTGCTCGAGCACGTGAAGCAGCGCCGCGCCTTCAATCAGACGCTGGCCGGCTTCCAGGTGGTGCGCCACAAACTGGCGGACCTGCACACCGCCCGGGAATGCGCGCGGCAGCTCACCTACCACGCGCTGCGCCTGCACGTGGCCGGCGAGTACGCCGTCGCGCAGACCTCCATGGCCAAGAAGGTCGCCACGGAGACCTGCTGCCGCGTGGCCGACGAGTGCCTCCAGCTCCACGGCGGCGCGGGCTACATGATGGAGTACGACATCCAGCGCCACTGGCGCGACGCGCGGCTGGGGCCCATCGGCGGCGGCACCAGTGAGGTGATGAACGAAATCATCGCGAAGCAACTGGGCCTCTGAGCCCGCGGGCCTTCCGGGAAGCAGGCGGGCGGACAGGCGGGAAGAGGGGAAAAAGCCCTCCGGTTCATGTTCGATGGAGTCTGTCGCCTCGGGGAGGTCCCGGTGGAGCCCAGCATCATTTGCGAGGAGCTGTTCATGCGTCTGGGGGACGAGGAGGTGCTCGTCCTGGATTGCCGCGACGCGATGGACTGGGAGCGGTTCGAGATCCACATCCCCGGCGCGCTGCGCATGACGGCCTCGGAGATTGCCCGGGACCTGGCGATGCTGCCGGACGACGAGCTCATCGTCCTGTGCGGCACCACCCAGGACTGCGCGGACATCCGCCGCATCTGCCGCGTGTTGCGCCTGAGGGGGCGCAACGCCGTGTGTCTCGCCGGCGGGCTCCACGCCTGGGTGACGGGGGGCTACCCCACGGAGCGCCACGCACGCGCCCCCTCCCACGCCCACCGTTGAGCGGCGGATGCAGCGCGTCGTGAAACGGTGTAAGGAGCGCCCTGCCTCCCCCACCGGAGATCCCCCACGATGGCCAAGCTTCGCGCCGTACTCATTGGCGCCACCGGACTCGCGGGCCAGCAGTTCATCGCTGCCCTCAAGGACCACCCGTTCATCGAGCTGACCGGGCTCGCCGCTTCGCCGCGCTCCGCTGGAAAATCGTACGCGGACGCCCTGCGCGCCTCCAACGGCATGCTGGCCTGGTTCGTCCCGGAGCCTCTCCCTGAGTCCATCGCCCGCATGACCGTGGTCAGCGGCGACGCCGTCCAGGCGAAGGACTACGACATCGCCTTCTCCGCCGTGGAGGCGGACGTCGCCCGTGAAATCGAGCCGCGCCTGGCCCGGGACATCCCTGTGTTCTCCGCCGCGAGCGCCTTCCGCTACGACGCGGACGTGCCCCTGCTCCTCCCCCCCGTGAACGCCGCCCACGCCCCGCTCATCAACGAGCAGCGCAGGCTGCGCGGGTGGAAGGGCTTCATCGTCCCCATCCCCAACTGCACCACCACCGGCCTGGCCGTGACGCTGGCCCCCCTGGCCGAGCGCTTCGGCGTGAAGGCCGTGCTGATGACCAGCCTCCAGGCCATGTCCGGCGCCGGACGTTCGCCCGGCGTCATCGGCCTGGACATCCTCGACAACGTCGTGCCCTACATCCCCAAGGAGGAGCACAAGGTCGAGGTGGAGACGAAGAAGATCCTCGGGGGGCTCAACCCCGCGGGCGCTTCGCTCACCCCGCACGACGTGCGCGTCTCCTGCACCTGCACCCGCGTCGCCGTCCTGGAAGGCCACACCGAGTCCGTCTTCGTGTCGCTCGGGAAGAAGGCCACCGTGGCGGAGGTCGCCCAGGCGATGCGCGAGTGGCAGGGCGCTCAGGTGGCGAAGGACCTTCCGTCCGCTCCGCCCCGGTGGATTGAAGTGCTGGACGACCCGTTCCGCCCCCAGCCCCGCATGGACCGGGACACCCACGGCGGCATGGCCACCACGGTGGGCCGCATCCGCGAGGACGGTGTGCTGGAGAACGGCTTCAAGTACGTGCTCGTCTCCCACAACACGAAGATGGGAGCCGCAAAGGGCGCCATCCTCGTCGCGGAGTTGCTGCGGGCGCAGGGCTTGCTGGGCTGACCGGGGAAGCGGGCCGGGCTGGTACCTAAATTCAGGGTGCCAACACTGGCCGCAACCATCTACTGTGCGCGGCCACGGACGCGCGGAATTCCGCACAGAGGAGACATCCACATGGCCTACGTCGTCGCCGAGCCTTGCATCAAGTGCAAGTACACCGACTGTGTCGAGGTGTGCCCGGTCAACTGCTTCTACGAGGGCGCGAACTTCCTCGTGATCCACCCGGACGAGTGCATCGACTGTGGCGCTTGCGAGCCCGTCTGCCCGACCAAGGCGATCTTCCCCGAGACCGAGCTGCCCTCGGAGTGGTCGGAGTACAAGAAGCTCAACACCGACTTCGCCTCCAAGTGGCCCAACATCGCGGAGAAGAAGGCAGCCCTGCCCGAAGCCGAGGAGTACAAGGACAAGAAGGGCAAGCGCGCGGAGCTGAACCCCGCCGGCGGGAAGTAGCCGCGGGCCGAATCGCCCGAGCGCGCCCGTCGTGATGCAGGCCCTCGCGCCCCCTGGCGTGAGGGCCTTCGTCGTTCCTGGAGTCTGGCCGGGGAAGGGCATCGTCGGACGTTCACCCCGCCTGGAGGACGCTGAGCCGCAGCCCCCGGGCCTCCAGCGCGTCGCGCAGCCGCGCCACGTCCTCGGTGGGAACGGGCCCATGGCGGCCCTGGATGCGCAGCGCCACCTCCCGGGGCCCCGTGCGCTCCACCTCCACGGTGGCCTCCAGCGAACCGCGCAGGCTGAGGCCCAGCGCCGGCCGCTGGGACTTCACGAAGACCTCGATCTTCTCGATGAGCGCCAGGGTGGACTCGACCTGCGCGACGGGAGGGCTGGCCGGTGCGGCACTCTCCGTGGTTCCACTCGCCGCGCGAGCACCTTCGGGCGTGGAGCCGCGCGACAGGCTCTCCGCGGAACGGTCGTCACGCGTGGGAGAGGGGAGGGGACACGGCGCCGGACGGGGTTCCGCGCGGAAGGAGCGCTCCACCTCGCGGGCCAGCAACTCCGTCACACGATGGGAGGCCTGCGTGCCGCCGTCCGCGAGCGCCTCCTGGCGCACCGACCCCAGCCGCTGCACCTCCACGTGCATGCCCTGCCGGGCCTGGCGGAGCGTCTCCGGGCTTCCCAGAGCGCTGCGCGTCGTCGAGAGGAGGGTCCCCGCCGCACGGACGCCGGGAAGCGCCGGAGTGGCCCGTGTTGCTGGCTCCTGTCCACCAGTACGGAGGAGGCCGGGCTTCGGAAGGGTCCCAGGAGCCACCGGTTCGCGGCGGGCCCCGGGACGAGGTGGGGTGTCAGGCCTTCCGGAGGTCCGCTGGAGGACCTGTTTGAACGCGTCCTTCTCCGGGGGGGCCTTTTCGTTTCCGGAAGGGACGTCCTGACCTTCGACCTTCATGGCATGCCTCGCACGCAAGGGATGCGCGGGCATGAGCAGCGGCCGTGCCAGTCAGGCGGGGCGCGCTCCCGGGAGGAGGGCGCGGAAGGAGGCGGCACGGCAGGGGTGCCGCCCCCGGGATGGGCGTGCGGAACGCGAGACGGCGCGCTTCAGCGCTTGCCACCGAAGCCGCCCGGCTGCACGGGCGCGGTGCCCGTCAGGTCGTTGAACGCGAGCGGACAGGCCGCCACGGCGTTGGGATCCGCGAGCGCGGGATTCTGGGCCCAGTCGCGGTCCTGGAAGAGGTACGCGTCGCGCACCTCCAGCTCCTTGAGCTGCTTGCGGTACTCCCAGAAGCGGCCGCGCAGGAGCACGCGCGCTCCCTTCGGCAGCTGCGTCAGCGACGTGTACTGGTCGTCCTTCAGCCGCGCCGTGATGTTGATGGAGGGCCGCACCTTGGGCTTGCCGTAGGTGAGCCCGGACAGCAGGCCGTCATTGCCCGGATCCGGCAGGTAGAAGACGAGCCGGGCCACCAGCGCGGGGGGCTCCGGGGGAGGGCCCTTCTTGCTCTTCTTCTTGGGCTTCTCCAGCTTCGCGTCGATGAACTCCAGCCCCCCGAAGGCCACCTCCTTGTCGAGGTAGTCGTCGCGGAACTTCGCGTCCGCCACGCTGGCCGCGGTGGTGTTGGCCTTGAGGACCTCCGTGTCGTAGCGCTCCAGCATCGCGGGCAGCGTGAAGAAGAAGCTGTCCACGGGCTTCACGCCATCCGCGATGAAGCGCAGCTTGCTCAGGTCCAGCGGCGGGTAGTACGGCGCGAGCGCCACCGCCGTCTGCATCCACTCCGGCGGCAGCTGCTTGTCGATGAGCACCCGGCGCATCATCGACACCAGGAACATGTTGGCGGGGAAGCGCGGCGTGGACAGCTGCGTCCCCAGCACCTGGATCAACACGGGGTCCAGGTAGAAGTTCTCGTCGCGCTTGTGCAGGTACGGCGCGGACTCGCCCACGATGGTGAGCAGCGCGCCCACGAGCTGCGCGCAGTTCGCGTCGCTCGTCCCCTGCACCAGGGCCTGGTTGACGCGGGAGCGGAGGAACCGCTTGTCCATGTCCGCTTCGCGGAACACGGGCGGCTCTCCCGTTCCGAAAAAGAACTCTTTCTGGGCGAGCGCGGGCGTCGACAGCAGGCCCAGGGACAGGGCGAAGAGGGCACGGGTACGCATTGGCCTGAACCCTACCACGCCCTCCCCGGGATGCTCCTCCTCCGCTCCGCCCGCCCCTGCGTGGAGTGGACCCCGCCGGAACTCCCGACGTGAGGGGGCAATTGCAACCGGATGACCCGATACGGCGGGGCTTTCGCGACAAACCCTTTCACGGGCAGGCGGCAGGAGACGGGCCGACCGCGCGGAGGGCATGGGCGGGCCGGCAGGCGGTGGTTTTTTCCGCCTGTTGGCGGCGCGGGCTTTTGTGTACCTTGCCCTCAGCCATGCCGACGCCTCCCGAGACCTCCCCGGCACCCGTCACCGTCGCCCACATCAAGGACGAGGCGGAGCTCATGCAGGCCCTCGCCATCCGTGAGGTGGTGTTCATCGAGGAGCAGCACGTGCCCGAGGGCATCGAGCGCGACGCCGAGGACGCCCTCGCCTACCACGTCATCGCTTACCAGGGCGGCCACGCCATCGGCACCGGCCGGCTGGTGAAGCTGCCGGATCCCCCCGCCGGGCAGGCCGGAACGTGGGGCCAGATTGGCCGCATGGCGGTGCTCCAGGCTCACCGCAAGGCCCGAGTGGGTTCGCTGCTCCTCACGTCGTTGGAGGAGGAGGCGCGCCGCCGCAACGTGAGCGGCATCATGTTGCACGCCCAGCTCTACGCGCTCGACTTCTACAAGAAGCACGGCTACCAGCCCGTCGGCGCCGTCTTCGACGAGGCCGGCATCGACCACCTGGAGATGCACAAGCGGCTGTAGTCCCGCGTCGCTCGCTTCAGCGCCTCGGAGGACGGGGTGCGGGCGGCTCGGCGTGGCGCGGATCCTCTGGCCACGAGTGCCGGGGGTACTTGCGGCACAGCTCCTTGCGGATCGCCGGGTAGTGACGCTCCCAGAAGCCCGCCAGGTCGGTGGTCACCTGCACGGCGCGCATGTTGGGAGCCAGCAGGTGCAGCACCAGCGGCACGCGGCCCGCGCCCACGCTGGGCCCCTGCGCCATCCCGAAGAAGTCCTGCAGCCGTGACTCCACCCAGGGTGGCTTGTTGGGCTCGTAGTGCACCTTCACGCCGCGCCCGCCGGGCAGGGTGACGCGCTCGGGGGTGTGGTTCGCCAGCAGACGCTGCTGCTCGGAGGTGAGGCGCGCGTAGAGCGCGTCCAGCAGCGACACGCCCTCCAGGTCGGAGAAGCTGCGTGCGCCCACGCACAGGGACGCCAGCGCGTCGCGCATGAAGCCCGCGTCCACGGTGGGGAAGCCCGTTTCGGGGAACGCCTTTCCCAGGAGCTCCACGCGGGTGCGCCACTGCTCCAGCGCCTCGGGTTCCGCGAAGCGCTCCGGGCCCGCGGCCAGGGCCGCCTCGGCCAGCACGCGCGCGGCCTCCTCGGACGGGGGCGCGGGAGTGCGCGTCTCCTCCAGCATGAGGTTGCCGTAGGCCAGCCGGGTGAGGCGCTCCACGCGGCGCGAGTCCGCGTTCCACTGGAGGGTGTCCACCTCCTCCAGCGCGTCCGGGTAGAGGTCCAGCAGCCACTCGGCCTCCACGGTGCTGGCGAGCCGCACGACGGCGCCGCGGCCGGGGCGCTCCTCCGCGTCCACGGCGACCATCAGCTCCGCGTCCTGGACGACGCTGAACTCGGACAGGCTGGTGGTGCCGCCGCCGAACATGAGCAGCTCCGGGGAGCGGGGCCGCCGCCTGCGGGCCACGCGATCCGGGTAGCCCGCGAGCACGCTGAGCATCAGCGCCTGCTCCACGTCCTCGGGGCGGCCGGGGCGGGAGCCCTGGTCCCGCACCGTGCGGCGCAGCTGCTTCTGCACGCGCTCCACGGACTGCACCGCGCCCGCGTCCAGTGACAGCGACTGCATGCGGCCGGAGGCGAAGCCCGAACGGCCGGCCTCGCGGAAGCGCTCCAGGAGCTCCAGCAGGTCGGAAGGCCCGCTGACGAGCGCGGACGCACGGCCCCCGCCGCCCAGGTTGGCGCGAGCCTCGCGTCGGATGTCGCGTTCGCCCATGAGGGCCGCGAGCACGGCGGCATCACCGCCCACGCCCCGGCGTTCGCCCTCGACGATGACGCGCGCCTGGCGAGGGTGGACGGGGAAGCGCAGGAGCCGCTGGCCCACGTCCGTGACCTGGCCCTTCGCGTCCACCGCGCCCAGGCGGCGCAGCAGCGTCTCCGCGGCCTCCAGGGCCGGGGAGGGGGGCGGCTCGAAGAACGGGAACGCCGTCAGGTCCTTCACGCCCGATGCGCGCAGCGAGAGCACCGTTTCGGCCAGGTCGGTGCGGCGGATCTCCGGGGCCTCCTGATCAGGCCGGCCGTCGAAGTCGTGCTGGGTGTAGAGGCGCACGCAGTGCCCGGCGCGCGTGCGGCCCGCGCGACCGGCGCGCTGGACGGCGGAGGCCCGGCTCACCTTGCCCAGCTTGAGCTGCGGCAGACCGGACCAGGGCGAGTGGGACGCCACGCGAGCAAGCCCGCTGTCGATGACGACCGCGACGCCGTCGATGGTGACCGACGTCTCCGCGACGTTGGTGGACAGGATGATCTTCCGGCGTGAGCTGCGGCGCACGGCGCGGTCCTGTTCCGCGGGAGAGAGGTCGCCGTGGAGCGGGAGCACGTCGGCGTCATGGCGCTCGGCGAACTCCGCGCAGGTGTCGCGCGCGCGGCGGATCTCCCCGGCCCCAGGAAGGAACACGAGCACGTCCCCGTCGACGCCCTGGGTGAACAGGCGCTTGAGCGCGGAGAGCACCTGTTGATCCAGGTGCCGCTCATCCGGGGCGGCAAGGTATTCGACGCTGACGTCGAAGCGGCGGCCCTCGGAGCGCAGGGAAGGGGCGCCGCCCAGATACGCGCGGACGGGCTCGGCCTCCAGGGTCGCCGACATCACCACGAGCTTGAGGTCCGGGCGAGCCGTCTCCTGTAGCCGCCGCAGGAGCGCGAGCGAGATGTCCGCGGACAGATGCCGCTCATGGAACTCATCGAGCACGACGATGCCCACGTCGCGCAGGGTGGGGTCGGTGAGCAGGCGGCGCCCGAGCACGCCTTCGGTGACGAAGGACATGCGCGTCTTGGGGCCGCGGACGTCCTCGAAGCGGACCTGGTAGCCGACGGTCTCGCCCACGCGTTCGCCAATCTCCTCGGACACGCGCTGCGCGGCGAGCCGGGTGGGCAGCCGCCGGGGCTGGAGGACGACGATCTCCTTGCCCGCGCCCAGCCCGGCCTCCAGCAGCGCGCGGGGAACACGGGTCGTCTTGCCCGCGCCAGGGGGCGCCTCCAGCACGAGCGACCGCGAGCTCCGGAGCGTGGAGACGATGTCGGGCAGGAGTACATCGATGGGAAGGGCGACGTCCGCCATGTCCGGGTTCCTCTTCACGGCGGGGGACTCACCGCGCGTCGGGTCTCAAGGCGTGCCAGCCTCGGACGGGTCGGTCTTCTTGCGTCGCTTGGGGCGCACGGCCTCCGGAGCACCGGAAGCGGTGGCATCCGAAGGAGCGTCGGTCTGGGTAGTCTCGGCAGCCGGAGCGGCGTTCTTCGGAGGCCGGCCCCGCCGTGCGGGACGCGCCGCGACGGGAGCCTCCGGAGCGACGGGTTCGGAAGCAGCGGTGACCTCCTCGGATCCACTGTCCGAAGCCTCGGCCTCGGAGCCGCCAGCCTCCGCCACGGTCTCCTCGAGGGGCGCCGGAGCCTCCGACTCGTCGGGAGCCGCTTCCATCGATTCGTCCCCGGAATCCTCCTCGAACGCCTCCTCCTGGCCGGCGTCGCCCTCCTCTCCGAAGAGGTCCGAAGCACCGTCCTCGGCGGAGAGCGCGAGCGACTTGCCCGCGCGCTTCCGGGGCTTGAGGGTGAGGCCCGCGGCCTCGAAGACACCGGGTACGGGAACGAGCGCGGCCTCGGCGAGCAGCCGCCCCTGCCGCAGCGCCACGTCCAGGCGCCGTCCCAGCGACACCAGCGCCTCGCGCAGGGCCGCCTCCTGATCCGGGGGCAGGGGAGTGGGGGACAGGCTCGCGGTCCACGCGGCGAACGTCGCGGCGACCTGATCCACGACGGGGCGGACCATGGCGAAGTCGTCGCGGGAGAAGATGCGGGTGACGTA
Organism: Corallococcus sp. AB032C; assembly: GCF_003668935.1. NCBI lineage: Bacteria > Pseudomonadati > Myxococcota > Myxococcia > Myxococcales > Myxococcaceae > Corallococcus > Corallococcus sp. AB032C. The sequence goes on from NZ_RAWP01000099.1 coordinate 31,544, forward strand.
GGCGCTCTTGAACCGCCGCTCGTACGACGTGGCGTACTCGTTGACCAGCTCCACGGGCGCCCGGCGCAGCTGCGGGAACTTGAGGTGGGGGAAGAGGGCCTCGATGACGGGAGCGCGGCTGCTGGCGGTGAAGGTGATACCGGCGTGCAGCTTCTCCAGCGCATCCACCCAGCGGCCCTGCTGATCGAACGAGAACTCCTCGCGGGCCTCGTCGAGCTCCGGCAGGTCCTTCACCTGTTCCAGCAGACCGCCCGCGGGCTCACGGGCCTCGCGCAGGCGCTCCAGCGCGGAGGCCAGCCATTGCTTCTCGGCCTCCAACCCCGGCCTGCCGATGACCATCTCCTCCGCCGTGGCGAGTCGGGCCTCGAAGGCCTCGGCGAAGCGGATCAGCTCATAGGATTCGAGCGTGGACGACATGCGTGGACGACTCCTCGGAGGGGCGGCGGAGATACCACACCTTCACCGTCCGACGAGCAGGGCCTCCATGGCTTCAGGGGTGGAGAAATCAGCGAAGGCCCACTCGGCGCCGGCGTCGCGCAACGCCTGGGGCGTGAAGTTGCCCGTGCCCACGCCAATCGTCTCCGCGCCAATGCCCTTGGCGGCCGCGACGTCCTTCGGCGTGTCGCCGATGATCACCACCCGGCACTCCTCCAGCGGCTGACCCAGCTGCGCCGCTCCGGCCTGGGCGCCGTGACGGATGAGCGCCACGCGGTCCTCGAAGTCGCAGCCAAAACCGCCGAAGGCGAACTGGTCGTGGATGCTCACGCGGTCCAGCTTCACCTTGGCGCCCGCGCGCACGTTGCCGGTGCCCAGGCCCACCGCGAAGCCCGACCGCGAGCGAGCCTCCGTCACGGCCTCGCGCATGCCCGGATGCAGCCGGTACTCGCGCGCATCGACCTTGGGAACCTCCAGTCCCAGGTGGGCGACGTACGCGTTGATGACCGCGCTGATGGTGTCCTCGGTGTCGGACTGGCCGATGACGCCCAGGCCCTTACGGACGATGGCCCGGTCCGTCATGCCGGACATGCTGAAGCCGTCGCACGCGTCGCGCCGCCGATGGAGCTGCTCGAAGGCCAGGCCCATGGCGCGGCGGCCTGCACCGCCGGTGGTGACGAGGGTGCCATCGATATCGAAAAGAAGGACGGTGGGGCGCATGGCCTCCCATCTAACGGAAGGTCCCGCCCGACGCGAGCCCCGAGCAGCCCACCAGGGCGGCCGCCACCACCATGCCCGGCGCCCGGCTCAAGGCTCCGCGAGCGTGAGGCCCTGCTGGAGCGCTTCACGCACCTGGGGAACGTCCTCCAGGGGGAGCCGCTCCTCCAGCACCTCGCGCACCCGCTGACCGCCCAGCCGGCCAAGCGCCTGGGCGACGGCCTCACGCAGCCGCAGGTCGCGGTCCTCCAGCCGGGCCTGTAGCGTCTTCACGGCCTCGAACCCCAGCCGCTGGCCCAGCGCGGCCGCGGCTTGTGAGCGGACATCCGAAGGCCGGTGCGGATCCTCCAGCATCGCCTGGAGTGTCTGGCCCGCCTCGGGCGACTCCACGCGAGCCAGCGCCGTCACGGCCCGCATCCGCTGCGCATCCGGAACGCTCGTGTCCTCCGCCAGCGCCGCGAGCACGGGCACGACCTCCGGCCCGAACCTGCGCCACGCCGTCTCGGGCGCCACGGAAGGTTGTGAGAGCAAGCCCAGGGCCTCCGTGCGCAGCGGTCCGGGAACAGCGGCAGGGGGCACGGTAGCCGCGGTCGGGGCCTTCGCGCCGGCGGGAGCCGCTTCGGACACGGGCCCCACGCCCGCGAGCACGGCGAGACCCGCCAGTGCCACCCATCGCGAGGAGGCGGAACGGGACGGGACCAGCGAGGGACGAACACCGCGGGGGCGGGACGGCTGGCTCGGCATGCGGAGCTCCCGGTGGGGAAGGGGAGCCCCGTTATACGACGGCTGCCGGTCCGGACTCGATAACGCTAAGGTCGGTCCACCATGGCCGGACGCGTCTTCTTCTTCCTCCAGCACGCCACGTACGAGCCCGCCTATCAGGCGGCCTCCATGGGCATCACCGCCGCCGCGATGGGCGACGACGTCTACTTCGTCTTCGCCTTCGAGGCCCTGCGCCAGCTGGTCCGCGGCGGCTTCGGCCTGGCGCACAGCGAGCGGGAGCGCACCGAGGCGGCCCGGGCCGAAGGGCTCAATGTCCCCACCCCGGCCCGCATGCTGGAGGAGGCGCGCGCCCTGGGCGCGAAGCTCGTGGCCTGCGACACCACGGTGCGCATCTGTGGTCTGTCGCCCCAGGAACTGCACGGCACGCTGGACGAGGTCATGGGCCTGGCCTCCATCTGGAGGCTGACCGACGGCGCGCGCGTCCTCACGCTCTGATCGGACCCCCGAGCCGATCCCCTCCCTCCGGAAGGAGGCGGATGTCCGACAGGGGAACCGGACTCGCCCTCGCGGATCGCCTGTCGTTGCAACTTGGCAGCATTACCTGAATGGAACCTGCCTGCCGCGCGTCGCTGTAGCCTCGGTGGGCGTCCACGCGTTACGCTGGGGCATTCGCAGTTCGTTGTTCCCCCCTGGAAGGAATCCTCAAAGCCTATGCGCGCCAAGTCGACCCCCCTGAGCGCACTGCTGGCCGGCACGCTCGGTGTTGCCGTGATGGCCGGCTGTCAGACGTATGACTTCGAGCCGGTGGATCCGCTCGCGATCGCCCAGACGACCGTGGAGTCGGTGATCACCGCCCGCAGGAGCAAGCCGGACGTGATGCTCCTCGTGGACATCTCTGGCTCCATGACAAAGCCGGTCAACAAGGACCTGGTCGTCAACGGCACGCGCGTGTGTGACTTCCAAGCCGAAGACGGCAAGTTCTACATGTGTGAGGAGAACAATCCCTGCGACACCTCGAAGTGCCCCACGCGCTGGTCGGAGCTCCAGGGCGCCATGGGCCCGTTCCTCGCGGAGAGCGGCAAGCTGGTCCGTTTCGGCCTGACGACCTACCCGGAGCCTCCTCCCGTCAAGCCACCGCCGCAGACGACGACCGTGCCCGAACTGTGCGCACCTGCCACCGCCGCCGCTGGCAGTCTGAGCATCCGCGCCAGTGTTCCGTTCGAACTGGATTCAGACACGGAGCTCCAGGACTACGCGAGCCTGGTCAATGACAAGCTTCAGGGTATCCCCAATGGCGGCGCTGGCCGGCCCCGGGGCGGTACGCCGACGAGCGCGAGCCTGGAGTTCGTCGGCACGCAGCTGCGGGCCAACTCCGAAGATCGCGATCAGATCATCATCCTGCTGACCGACGGTCTTCCCAACTGCAACGACAAGAACGAATACGATGGAACCAGCGCGGAGTGCCGCTGCACGCTCGAAACGCCGTCGCAGTGCACGGACAAGCAGAGCCCGTACTTCCAGCGCGGCTGCCTCGACAAGAACGCCTCCGTGAGGGCGGTGTCGGCGCTCAAGGCGAACATGATCTCCACCATCGTCATCGGCTTCGGCGCTGAGACGTCGGCGGGTGACGGCCCCAGCGTCCTCAACGAGATGGCGCGCGCGGGTGGCTACGCACGTGACTGCAAGGCCAGCATCGACTGCGGCGCGGGGGACACCTGCGACGTCAACACCGGCCTTTGCGGCCGCTCCTTCTACCAGGCGGGCAATCGCGAGGAACTGGCGGCCGCGCTGAAGTCGATCAGCGAGGCGATCCAGCCGGGCGAGCCGTGCTTCACCGAGCTCCAACCGAGCCAGCTGCCCTCCGATGAGAAGCTCATCGTCGTCTACATCAACGGCGAGCGCACGCTCGCGGGCCCCGACACCTGGTCGCTGGACCTGTCGGTTCCCGAGAAGCCGGGCGTGCGGTTCACGGGCAGCGCCTGCGCGAAGCTGGAGTCGTCGCGTCCGGAGGACCCCGTCAGCGTCGAAGTCCGCGCCATCCGCCAGCTCTAGGCGGCAGGCAGGCGGAGGCGGCTTTACGCGGGCGGAGGCGAGGATTATAGGGTCCTCGCCGGGCCGGTCGCCTCCGCCATGAAAATCACTGTCCTCTCGCGCTCCGCTTCCATCTCGTCCACGCGGCGAATTGTCGAAGCAGGCCGCGCGAGAGGACACCGGGTCCGCGTGCTCAACCCGCTCCGGGTGCAGATGCATCTGGACGGGGGCAGCCAGGCGACCCTGTTCTACGACCGCAAGAAGCTCACGCCCACCGACGTCGTCATCCCGCGTATCGCCCTGTCCATCAGCACCTACGGGCTCGCGGTGGTGAACCAGTTCGGTCTGGCGCGCGTGCCCTTGGTGAACCACGCCCAGGCCATCGCGCAGTCGCGCAACAAGATGCGCGCGCTCCAGCTCCTGTCCGCCCACGGCATCGACATCCCCGCCACGGTGATGGCCCGGGACGCGGCCCACCTGAAGGAGATGGTCGGCCTGGTGGGCGGGGTGCCCGTGCTGGTGAAGCTCCTCCAGGGCCAGGAGAAGCACGGCGTGATGGTCTGCGAAAGCCTCCAGTCGCTGGAGGCCGCGCTCGAGGCGGTGCTCGGTCTGGGGCACAACCTCGTCATGCAGGAGTACGTGCGGAGCACCGGCCAGGACGTGCGCGTGCTCGTGGTGGGCGGTGAGGCCATCGCCGGAGTGCTGCGCAAGCCGCGCCCCGGGCGCCTCTCGCACACGCTGAACCGGGGCGCCCGCCTGGAAGCCCTGCCACTGTCCCCCAGCCATCGCGCCATGGCGGAGAAGGTCGCCCGGCTGGTGGGCCTGGAGGTGGCCGCGGTGGACATCCTGGACGTCCAGGGACACCCCAAGGTCTTCGAAGTGAACAGCTCGCCCGCGCTCCTGGAGATGGAGGCCGCGACGGGCCTGGACCTGGCCACGCCCATCATCCAGCGGGCGGAGGCCCTCGTCGCCGGCGCTGTCCCCGTCTGGACCGCCGCGCTGGAGACGCCCCAGGCCCTGCCCCCGCCGTCGCCGGGGCGCAAGGGCGCCGTGAAGGTGAACGCGCCGCGGAGTTAGAAGAGAAAGCGCTCCCCGCGCGTCCGAAGCCCCGGTATACGAACGCCGCCTTCCTGGAGACACCCATGCCCAGCACCCGCCGCCTCCCGACCCTGGCCCCCCTGCTGCTGACGCTCGTCGGCGCGCCGGTGCTTGCCCAGGACGTGGACCCCGCCACCCTCTACGAAGTCACCACCGAGGGGACGTCGACGCAGGTGAAGGCCGGAGGGCAGGGCACGTTCGTGCTCGCCATCAAGTCGAAGCCCGGCGCCCACGTCTCCGACGAGGCCCCGCTGAAGCTGGAGCTGACGGGCAAGCAGCTGACACCCGCCCTGAAGACGCTGACCCGTGAACAGTCGGTGGCGAAGAAGGCGGACGGCCAGCAGTTCGTGGATCCGCGCTTCGAGGTCCCCTTCACCGCGGTGTCCGCCGGCAAGGGCACGCTGGACGCGACGCTGACCTTCTTCATCTGCACGGAGAAGATCTGCGCCCGTCAGAAGAAGACCTTCTCGCTGCCCGTGGAGGTCCAGTAGCCCCCATGCGAGAGCGCTCCCCCAAGCCTTCCAGTGGTGAACGCGGCGGCCACGAAGCCCCGCGCTACGTCCATGGCGTCAACCCCGTGCTGGAGGCCCTGCGCGCCCACCCAGACGCGGTGGAGCGCCTCTTCATCGTCGACGGGCAGGTCGGCGCCAAGGCCGCGGGCGAGCTGCTCAGCCGCGCGCGTGACGCGGGCGTCCGGGTAGAGAAGGTCGGCCGGGAACGGCTGACCTCCATGGCCGAGGGCGGCGTGCACCAGGGCGTCGTCGCCGAGCTGCGCGGCTTCCAGTACGTCGAACTGGAGGACGTGCTGGAAGTGGCGAAGGCCAAGAAGCAGCCCGCGCTCGTCGTCGTGCTCGACGGCATCCAGGATCCGCACAACCTGGGCGCCATCATCCGCTCGGCCCATGCACTCGGGGCCCACGGCGTCGTCCTGGCCAAGGACCGCGCCGTACAGGTGACCGGCACGGTGGCCAAGGCCTCCGCGGGCGCCGTCGAGTACTGCCCCATCGCGCGCGTCACCAACATCTCCCGCGCCTTGGAGCAGTTGAAGGAAGCGGGCCTCTGGGTCGCGGCAGCGGACGTGGAAGGCGCCGAGCCTCTGTGGAGCGCCCGTCTGGACGGGCCCCTGGCGTTGGTGGTGGGGGCCGAGGGGGCTGGCGTGAGGGAAGGCGTCCTCAGGCACTGCGACTTCCGCCTCCGGATTCCCATGGGCGGTCAGGTCGGTTCATTGAATGCGTCGGTTTCCGCCGCGATTCTGCTATACGAGGTCGCCCGACAGCGGGGTCGGCCTTCCCGCTGACGACCCCGGATCAATCTCCTTGACTTGGAGAGTGGGGGCTTTTAAAAGGTCGCGCCGCTCAAGCCGCTGCCAGGGGTTGACGGTCCGCTCGGGATGAGGTAGGGCGGGGCAGTTGCTGGATGGATGCCGGTGTAGCTCAGTCGGTAGAGCAACTGATTTGTAATCAGTAGGTCGCGGGTTCAAATCCCGCCGCCGGCCAGGTAGGACGGGCCGCGGATAAGGGCCCGGGACGCAGCAAGATGAGGTAGAGAGCAGCACGACAAGCGAATATCTGGAGAGATGCCCGAGCGGCCAAAGGGAGCAGACTGTAAATCTGCCGGCTCAACGCCTACGGTGGTTCGAATCCACCTCTCTCCACTCGGCAATGCGGGAATAGCTCAGTTGGTAGAGCGTCAGCCTTCCAAGCTGAATGTCGTGGGTTCGAATCCCATTTCCCGCTCCAACCGTTGTAGTGAATCGCCAAGCCCTGATAGCTCAGTTGGCAGAGCGCGTCCTTGGTAAGGACGAGGTCACCAGTTCAATCCTGGTTCAGGGCTCCATTTTTCGAGGAGTGTCATGTCCAAGGAAAAGTTCGATCGCAGCCTGCCCCACGTGAACATCGGAACGATTGGGCACGTGGACCACGGCAAGACGTCGCTGACGGCGGCCATCACGAAGGTGCTGGCGAAGTCCGGTGGCGC